>DASSSG010000031.1:0-2909 GCA_035708545.1 Bryobacteraceae bacterium
TCTAACCCACCGGCGAGTGGATCCTGGACACGACGCCGCTCGTTTCAATCCCCTTCTCATCGGGGCACACCTTCTAACGAGATCGTTAATCGTATACAGCCCCACCGGGCAGAGCGTTTCAATCCCCTTCTCATCGGGGCACACCTTCTAACCCTGGCTGCGCTAAGTCATACGACAACCGCCACTTACAAAGCCCAAATCACGCATAGACCAAAAGAGATCCCCGAGTGTGGCGGCGCGCCTCTTACAGTGCACGTGCACGTGGCGAAAACCCGATCATCATCAATGACTTATGAGCCATCACGCACCTGCCAGCAGTCCGGGTCCTCAATCGCAGTTACGCCAGCCCGCTTGTTATCACGACGTTACATGCCAAATCATAACCACGTGCCTGCTTACAGTACGTAATATGGCTGATCCTCCGGCACCGCCGCCCGCCCGATCACCTCGATTCTTCGCTCGCACGCCGCACACATAGCGAACACGTGCACTGCATCTTCGGAACTGTCCACCACCTGGCGCACGCGCTTCAGCATCCGTTCCAGCAGCTCCTCATCCAGCGTAGCCACGAACACGCTCTCCTGTATCCGCGGGCCGAAATCCAGCAGCGCCGACGCCAGCCGCTCGCGCCGCGCGTCATCGCTCACGTCGTAACAGATAACGAATCGCACGCCTCCTCCTCGGGACTCTGCCGGTGGTCCCAAGTCCATGGCTCCCACTCGCACTCGCCCCTCCAGTGCCGCACGAGCACCTCGATCTGCCTCCGCAACTCCCGCCGGAACGGCTTCGCGGCCGGCGCGCCCTCCCGGCTCGGCGGCTGCGCCGTCATCCACTCCTCCCACTGCCGCAAAAACCGCGCCAGTGCCTCTGGCGTCAGGTACACCGGCCGCGTCCCGGCGCCGTCCTTCGCCGGCCCTGCGAAATCCTTCGCCTGCACCACCCGCCGGTTCACCAGCGTCAGCACGAACCGGTCCGCCACCGGAGCCCGGAACGGCTCGATCAGATCGAGCGCCAGCGACACGCGCCCGTAGTCCGCCTGATGCAGGAAACCGAGATACGGGTCGAGCCCATGCGCCTCCAGCAGCCCGGTCGTCTCTGCCATCAGCAGCGTGTACCCGAGCGAGAGCAGAGCGTTCAGCGGATCGCGTGCCGGATACTTCAGCCGGCCCGGCCACACGAACTCCGACCGGTTGAACCCCATCAGCGTCGTGAAGTACTCCCGCGCCGCCGCACCCTCGACGCCCAGCAGAGCTTCCAGCGCGGGTGCCTGCCTCGCCTGCTCGAGGCGTTCGCCCAAAGCGTGGTCGATAACGCCCGAGCGCGCCTCATACGCAGCGAGCGCTTCGATCGAGTTTCGAATCTTCGCCGAAATCACCGCGGAAGACAGCGCCGCGCAGCGGCCCCCGTCGCTGCATGACTTGAACTGCGCCATCCGCAGCGGGATGTCTCGGCCGGCCGGCGTATTGACGCTTCCGCGAAACCGCCCCTGGCGGGTGAGGAAGCTCACCGGGATCGCCTTCTCCATCAGTTCGCCGAGCGCCTGTGTCGTCACCTGCACGTTGCCGAAAACCAGGACCGCCTCGAGCTTGTGATAAGGCAGATCCAGAAGCACCCGCGATTCTTTCTCGACGAGAAACCGGTCCCCCGACTTCCGCAGCACCGCGCCCTGCTGGGTCAAATAAAGAAATGCCACGCCCACTCTCCTGCCTGGCGCCGGCGGCGCCTCGACTCGGCCCGCCGCCACGCCGCTCGCCTCCATCGCGAGTCGCATCGCAGACTTCGGTTTCGGATGCACATATCGCCGGAGCAATGTTGCCGGCATCGGCTTCGCCATCCGAACCACCTGCCCCTGCGGCCGCCGGTGCTTCCACGGAATCAGCGCTTCGTCTTCCACGAACCGCACACCCAGGAAGCGAAAGCCCTCTTTGAACTGCGTGAGCCGCGTCTTCTCCGGATGCAGAGTGAGCTTCCGCCGCGCGAGCCACTCCGATGAGATCCTCAGGGCTTCGCGCGCCTCCGGCTCGCCCGCGCACAGCACCACGAAATCGTCCGCATAGCGGACGATGTGGTGGTCGCCGCGCGACAATTCCGCATCCAGGTCGTGCAGAAACAGATTCGCGAGCAGCGGGGACAACGGCGAACCCTGCGGAATGCCCTTCCGCAGCCGCCGGATCCGCACGCCGTCCCAGATCTCGGCCGCGATCCAGGCGTTCACCAGATCGCGCAGCCACTCCTCCATCCGCTCTCGCGCGAGGATCTCGTAAAGCGAGGAATGATCGACTTCGTCGAAATAGGCGACAACATCCGCGTCAAGCACCCAAACGTACCCGCGATCCCGTAGTTGAAGTACGCGAGCGACAGCCGAATCCACTCCCCGTCCCGGCCGGTAAGCGAAGCTGCTGTCGAGAAACTCTTCCTCGAACGAATGCGAAAGCTGCCGCGCCGCCGCCGTCTGCAGAATCCGGTCCACAACGGGTGGCACCAGCAGCCGCCGCGTCTTCTCCGAATCCGGCGCCTTCCGCACGACGATCTCGAGCAGCGGCAGCGGCCGGTAAGTCCGCTCCATCACCGCCTGCCGCAGCCGCTCGATCCGCTTCTCAAAGTTGACCGCAAACTTCTGGACGGTAACCCCGTCTACTCCCGCACACCCCTCGTTCTCCCGAACCCGCTCGAACGCTCCGTGCAGCTCGTCAAGGCTGAACATAGACAGGCAATCCGTTCGCTCACCCGGAACGCATGGCATGCCACGACACGGCGAGGGCGTCAATCCTCTCCGATGGGTGGCGTGAAATCGAGCACAGGAAGCGGTTCGAGAGTCTCGCCGGGGGTTCTCAGCGCGTTACAGGCGGCTTCATGCGCGGGCGGATTACGTTCACTGCCGGACCCGCTGTCGTTGCCCACGAACCACT
>DASSSG010000032.1:0-4477 GCA_035708545.1 Bryobacteraceae bacterium
TCAGATCGAGCGTGCCCTGCAGCACGTCTGTTCTTCCTTCTCCTGTAGGCATTCAGGAGAAGTATGCTCTTGCTCCTTTTGAATGTCAATAGGTGAATCGTCCTCCGCGGGCGTTGCGCTGACCCTCGCTTCCTGCCGGACGTTCGGCAGGATAAGGTCAAAGACCGGACGCTTTCGTCGATAAGAATTCAGACCGAGCGAACATGTGGCCCTCGGTCGAACGGAGCGGTGAATTCGAACACGGCTCGGCGAGCGTGGCGCCGGGGCCACGGCGCGGCGAGGTTGGTGCTAAGATTACGTTCTGGGCAGCCGCAGAGATAAAACATTGCGCGCTGCTTTTGTTGCGAGCGTGCCGGACCCCCGGCCGCGCGCTCGCTTCGGGGAGGATCGCATCGTCAGGATTTGCGTCCTTGCGAGCAGCAGCGCGGGGAATTCGACCTTTGTCAGCGCGGGCAACACCCGCGTGCTCATCGACGCCGGTCTCAGCCGGAAAGAGATCTGCCGGCGGCTCGCCGCCATCGGCGAGAACGCGGCCGCCCTCTCGGCCGTGCTCGTCACGCATGAGCACAGCGATCACGTCTGCGGTTTGCTGCCGCTGCTGAAGAAGTTCGAGGTCCCGGTCTACGTATCCCGGCTCACCGCACCGGCGATCCCGTGGGCCGAGTACACGCCGAAGCTCGAGACGTTCCAGGCCGGCGAGCGCATCAGCATCGGTGCGTTCGACATTGACACTTTCACGGTCCCACATGACGCGATCGATCCCGTCGGGTTCTGTATCCGCGCCGAAGGTCTGAAGATCGGCTTCGTCACCGATCTCGGTTACATGCCCGATTCGGTGCGCTTTCATCTGCGCGGCGCGGAATTCGTCGTCCTCGAATCGAACCACGATCTCGATATGCTGAAGGTCGGACCGTATCCCTGGTCCGTCAAGCAGCGGGTCATGGGACGCAACGGGCACCTTTCCAACGACGGCGTCTGCGGATTCATCCGCGACGGGCTCGATGGCGGCGTCCACACGCTCGTTCTGGGCCATCTCAGCGAGCACAATAATCATCCGGAGATCGTGCGCCTCATGGCCATGCAGGCCCTCGAGGGGCGCGGGCTCGGGACACGCCTCTGCGTCGCCGAACCGCGACAACAGTCGGAGGTCTTTCAGTATTGATTGCGCGGTACACACGCCCCGAGATGGGGCAAATCTGGTCCGAAGAAAACAAGTTCCGGCAATGGCTCGACGTCGAGCTCGCGGCCTCCGAGGCGCTGGCGGAACTCGGACAAGTGCCGCCGGAGGCCGCGCGTGCCCTCCGCGAGCACGCTCGCGTCAATGTTGACCGAATACTCGAGATCGAGCGCGAGGTCCGGCACGACGTCATCGCATTTACTACAGTAGTAGCTGAGACGATGGCGTCTCGGGGTGTCGGCGAGCATTCTCGTTGGTTGCATTACGGTCTTACATCTAACGATGTAGTAGATACCGCGCAGGCTCTCCAGATCAAAGCTGCATCTGAGATCATTCGGCGGGAACTCTCGGCCCTCATGGACGTCGTCGCCGCTCGCGCGCACGAGTTCCGGCACACCCTCCAGATCGGTCGCACCCACGGTATTCATGCCGAGCCGATCACGTTCGGCCTCAAGCTGGCGCTCTGGTATGACGAGCTTCGCCGCAACCTCCGGCGCTTCGAGGCCGCTGCGGATGACCTCTGCGTGGGCAAAATATCCGGAGCCGTGGGCACCTATGCGCATATCGGGCCGGAGGCCGAGGAACGGATTTGCGCGCGGCTCGGTCTGCGCCCGGCGGCGGCTGCCTCGCAGGTGATCTCCCGCGATCTGCACGCCGCGTATGTCGCTGTCCTCGCGCTCATCACCGCTACGCTCGAAAAAGTGGCGCTGGAAATCCGGCACCTCCAGCGCACTGAGGTTCGCGAGGCGCAGGAGCCGTTCGGAGCGGGCCAAAAAGGTTCTTCCGCGATGCCACACAAGAAGAACCCGGTTGTTTGCGAACAGATCTGCGGCCTCGCACGTGTGGTCCGCGCCAACGTCCAGGCAGCGTATGAGGACATCGCCCTCTGGCATGAGCGGGACATCTCACAGTCCTCGGTCGAACGCGTCATCCTGCCGGATTCGACCATCCTCACTGATTACCTGCTGGCGAGGACGCGTTGGGTCGTCGGCGGAATGCAAGTCTTCCCGGAGCGAATGTTAGCTAACTTGCACGCCACGAAGGGCCTGATCTTCTCCGGGCAGCTCCTGCTCGACTTGGCTGAGGCCGGCATGTTGCGGGAGGATGCGTATCGCATCGTACAGGCGCACGCCATGCGAAGCTGGGAAACCGGCGAGGACTTTAGGACAGTTGTAGAAGATGACCCGGAAATCCGGCGCTGGCTGCCGGCTGGCAGTCTCCATGCAACCTTCTCCGCGGAAAGGCAGTTGCGTCACGTAGACCGCATCTTCGCGAGGATCTTCGGAACGTAGTTCGACGAACGTAGGTTTAACTGTACTGTTAACACCGCAATTTGCAGGATCAAAATACCCCTGTTTGGGGTAGAATGAAGCGGGAAGCGTGAGCGTTCCCGCTGTCGATCGCAGGATTTCTCGACACGCTCCGCACCCAGAGGTCGCGAGCGTACGAACCAATGAGCCAGCACATGAAACCAGGTCTTGATCTGGCGAGGGTTTTGGTTGTTGATGATGACCCGGCGGCGCGCCTGACACTGCAGACCGTGCTCGAAGCGGGCGGGTACCGTGTCGATTCGGCCGCAACTGCCGCCGAAGCGGTCGAGAAGCTGGAGGACGAAGAATACGAGCTGGTCCTCAGCGACATGCAGATGGAATCGCCGGAAGCCGGCCTCAAAGTCCTCGCGCACGCTCAGATCATGGATTATCAGCCCGCGACCGCGCTCGTAACCACATGGCATGACTGCGAGTCTCCGCGGCGCGGGACGCGTGGGAATGTTCTCATCAAGCCCGAAGATCTTCCCGAATTGCTTTCCACGGTCGCCACGCTGATTGCGCGCCGCGCGAGCCGGCGGGTCCAGCGCGGCCTCCGCCAGTCCCGTAACTAGTCTCGCCTCGCCCTCCCCCTTGTCTCTCATCCGGGACCCGTGCAGGCCCTGGCTCATCCACCGTGTCCACTCACAATCCGGCTATCACGCGCTCGAACTCATCCAGCGCCCCTTTGAAGAAATGATCCGGCGCCTCCACCCAGACCAGCCGCTTCGGGTCCGCCAGCGATTGGTAGAACGGCTCGAACTCCGCCCGCGGCCCATGTTCGTCGTGCGTGCTCTGGATGAAAACCTTCTCCTGCCGGCAATCCTCGAGATAGTCGCGGCTCTTGTAAACCGTCGGAAAACCGACTGCGATGAGCCGTCGCGCATCCGTGAGTCCGCACCCCAGGCGCAGGATCACCCGCGCGCCGAAGGAAAACCCCGCGAGCGAGTACGGCAGTGCCGGATAACGCGCTCGCAGCCACCCGAGCACCGCGCGCGCGTCCTCGGTCTCGCCGAAGCCGTGGTCGTAGGCGCCCTCGCTCAGGTTGACGCCGCGAAAGTTGAATCGCAGCACGACACAACCGGCGCGCCGCAGTCCGCGCGCGATGCGATGGACCACTTTGTTATGCATCGTGCCGCCATGCCGCGGATGCGGATGACACACCAGCGCAGCCTCCACAGGCTCCCGATCCTCGGGCTCCTCGAGCAGCGCTTCGAGCCGCCCGGCCGGACCCGCTATTATGTGGGACTCGATTCGACGAGCCATCGTCAGGAATCCTGCCTGCCCTGATTCCACTCTAATCGTGCGCGGAGGAAGGTCGTGCGCGGAGGAAGGATGCCTCGGACCATCAGTGCGCCCTCATCAGTCAGCCGGGACCGGCGCGCGTTCTTTACCGCCGCAATTTACGGTCTATGGACCCTCATGGGAGCCGCTCTCACCGCACCCGCGATTGCGTACCTCCTGCTTCCGCCGAAAGCGAAACGAGAACAGGAGTGGGCCGACGCCGGCGAGCTCGGCAGTCTGCCGCCGAACGTGCCCGAGGAGGTCGTGTTTCGCCGTACGCGCGTTGACGGCTGGAAGATTTCAAGCCAGAAGGCGACGGCGTGGGTAGTGAAGCAGGATGGCGATCGCGTCATAGCCTTCTCGCCGCAATGTACGCACCTCGGCTGCGCGATCCACTGGGACGAGCGCAACAGGAACTTCCTGTGTCCCTGCCACACGTCCTCGTTTGGAATCGATGGCCGCGTGCTGGGTGGGCCGGCGCCGCGCCCGCTCGACCGTTTCCGCGTGCGTGTTATCAGCGGCGGCAGGCTACAGATTGGCGCCGTCGAGCCGCCCTCCCAGGGAGCCTGATCGCCATTCATGAGACGGCGAATACTCGATTGGCTCGACCATCGCACCGGCGTCGAGACCGCAATTCGCAGCTTCCTTTATGAGGAAATTCCTGCGTCCGCCGGCTGGCATCAGGTCTTTGGCAGCGTTGCCCTGTTCC
>DASSSG010000033.1:0-2897 GCA_035708545.1 Bryobacteraceae bacterium
CTTGCTGGCAATGGCGTGTTCGAGGGCGACGGCGGCGTTGCGGCGCTCGATCGCGGCCTTCACGTTCGCAGCGTTGCCCGCGGCCGCAGTGCTCGTATCGAGGAACGCGAAGGCGGCACCGTCCATCTCGCCGAGCAAGACGAATTTCACGCCGTTATAAGTACTGACGGCCGCCTTTCCATGCGACTGCGCGTACGCGATCAGGCGATCCGGATCGAAGCGGCCGCGAGCCAGCACGAGGCCACTCCCGTGCCGCGGCGCGGAATCGAACGATACGAACAGCAGTTCCGTGATGTCGCGTCGCGGATCGAAGCCGGTTGCCTGAAGGAACTTCTGGAAATCCTCATCCCCGCGCTGCACCCGCGAGAGGACAAACTGGCCGAACGGAGACGCGACGGCAGTCTGCACATCGATGCCGGCGACAACTTTGGCGCCCGCGGGGACCATCCGGAGCAGCGCCGGGTCAACAGCCAGCACCGGGAGTGCAAAGCCGGCCGCCAGGACGAACGTACGAGCAAAGGTCATAGATTCCTCGTATATATAAACGTGCGCCAGTGCGAAAAGTTTAACAATCGCTCGAAACGCCTTAAAGCTCGATCGGGACCTGCTCTACTACGTTGATGCCGTAAGCTTCGAGTCCCATGATTTTCCGGGGCCGATTCGTCAGCAGCCGGATGCGGCGGAGACCGAGGTCGGCGAGGATCTGCGCGCCGATGCCGGCTTCATACTGCAACTGCCGACCGCCATCAGTCGCGAGACTGTAGGGGACGGCCCGGTCGTGCGTGAGAATGCGGCCGGCGCCGGTCACGCCGCGCTGGATGCGGAGGCCGGGACTGTTCTGGTGCAGGTACACGAAAACTCCTTCGCCCTCTTCGGCGATGCGTTTGAGCGCATTGCGCACGATACGGCTGCAGTCGCAATCAGCGGAATGGAAAATGTCGCCGTAAACGCAGTGGGAATGCATGCGCACGAGCGTGCCTTCGGGGCGCGGGTCGCCGCGCACGAGCGCCAGGTGGAGCTCGGAATCGAGGCTCGAGGAGTAGGAGACGGTCGCGAACTCGCCCCATTCGGTATGCAGCACGCCCTCGCCCTGACGGCGGATAAAGTTTTCGTTGTGCAGACGATAGCGAATCAGGTCGGCGACCGAGATCATTTTCAGACCGTGACGGCGGCAGAACTCGATCAGCTCCGGCACGCGCGCCATCGAGCCGTCCTCGTTCATGATTTCGCAGATGACGCCGGCCGGCTCCAGGCCGGCGAGGCGCGCCAGATCGACGGCCGCTTCGGTCTGGCCGGCGCGCACGAGCACGCCGCCTTCCCGGGCGCGGAGAGGGAAGACGTGACCCGGTCGAGCCAGATCCCGCGGGCGTGTTTCCGGGCGCATACACACGGCAATGGTGTGCGCACGGTCCTGGGCCGATATACCGGTCGTGACGCCGACGCGGGCGTCGATCGCCTCGCAGAACGCGGTGCCGAACTGTGACGTGTTGTTCGGCGACATAAGCGGCAGCTGCAGGTGGTCACAGCGTTCCGGGGTCAAAGCCAGGCAGATGAGCCCGCGCCCGTGCTTCGCCATGAAATTGATGATCTCCGCGGTCACCTTTTCGGCCGCGACTGTGAGATCGCCCTCGTTTTCGCGGTCCTCGTCGTCGACCACGACGAGCATCCGGCCCTGGCGGAAGTCCTCGAGGGCTTCAGAGATGGAGGCAAAGGCCATGCTGGAGGTGCACTTTCAGTGTAGCGGCAGCATAATTGTTGGCATGTCGCACGTGCATCGCAGGGACATAGTTCGGGCGGGGGTCGTGGCATTGGGCAACTTCGTTCTGGGTGAGCCGCTGACGAGGGAGGCCGTCGCCGAGACCCGGCGCGGTATTTTCGACGCGCATCTGCACATCCCGAGCGACAACGGCGAGGTGTTCCAGTGGAACCTGGTGACGCGCACGATGCCGGAGTTCGTGGCGTATCTGGATCGCTGCGGTGTGCGGCGCGGGGTGATCTCGTCGGCCCGAAGCAACGTCGCCAAGACCGCCGACGAGTTCCGAGCGGGCAATCGCGAGGTAGCCAGGTACGTCGAGCGTTACCGCGGACGCTTTCGGGGCAGCTGCGTCATCACGACATTTCAGATCGAGGAAGCGCTTCGCGAAATCGAGGAGTGCCGCAGGCAGCTCGGCTTCGTCTGGCTCGGCGAGTTCTGCAACTACATGACGGGATACCGCTACGACACCGCAGAGTGGGCGCGGGTCATGCATCTCGCCGCCGAGCTGAACATGGTGATCCAAATCCACACGAACGTCACCGAAATGGAATATCTGGCGCGCAATTTCCCGAAGAACACGATTGTGTTTCCACACCTGGGCGGCAACCGTGGAGACATTGACGCCCGCCTCGCGATCGTAGCCCGCCATAAGAACACGCATATCGATATTTCCGGGTCGGGAGTGGAACGCGTGGGAATCCTCGAGAAGGCCGTGAAGGAGATCGGCGCGGACCGCGTGCTCTACGGCTCCGATTTCACGATCAACGAACCGGCAGCAGTAATCTCGCGCGTCAGGCAGGCGTTCCTGACTCCGCAGCAGCGGGAGATGATCCTGTACCGAAATCTCGAACGGCTCCTGCGAGAGCACAGCTGAAGGCACTACTGCCTGGAACGCGTGGAAAGGTTCGAGCGCGGGGAGCGCCGAAAAACGTGGTTGTGAGCCTGGTGGAACGCACGGTCCGCAACGTTTTCATGGCCTGCGGTCCCATGGCCACATGCTGAGTAACCTGCAGTGGGTTGGTTAACCTGCGTCAGGCTGACTGCGGAGAGCGCTGGTCGTGCTTATTGCACAACATAACCGGCGCTTTGGCTGCGGCCGCTGGTCTGGTGTCCCGCGTTATTTGACATCCGCGCTCATCAG
>DASSSG010000034.1:0-2622 GCA_035708545.1 Bryobacteraceae bacterium
TAAGGAGACGTGGGCGCAATACGGCAACCGGATGCGCGGCTGGATGAAGACCGTTTCTCCGGACGTCTTCCGCACGGCGCGCGCGAAGTTTGGCGATGCTGGTATTTCAGTGTGCGGCTACGATCATTCCCCCGCGCCCGACTACTCGGACGAGGAAATCAATCGCGCCTTCCAACTGACGAAGCTGCTCGAGGTTGAATACATGATGACGTCGTCGCACGTGTCCATGGCGCCACGCCTGAACACTTTCGCCGTGCGCCACCGGCTCCCGGTCGCGTACCATAACCATTCGAACCTCGTGCCCGACGAGCCGACTCGGCCCGAAGATGTCGCGCGCGCAATCGAAGGCAACTCGCACATCAGGATCGTGCTGGACATCGGGCATTTCACGGCTGCGGGTTTCGATCCGATTCCATTCATCGAGAAGAACCACTCACGAATTGTCGCTCTGCACTTGAAGGATCGCCGCAAGAACCAGGGACCGGTCGTGCCGTTCGGCGAGGGCGATACGCCCATACGCGAAGTGCTGCGGCTCGTCGAGCGCAACAACTACAGAATGCACCTGCTCATCGAATACGAATACCCTGGCAAGAACTCCATCGAAGAAATCCGGCGCTGTTTGGATTACGTCAAAACGGCGCGCGCATAATTAAAGAAAGGCATTATTCATGCGCATGCGTCGCCGAAATTTTCTTTTGACTTCTGCGGGTGTCGCTGCAACAGCCGCTTCACCTTTCGCAGGCGCACAGCAGACTCCGTCCGCCAATAGAACTCCCGGTGCGCACGATCGGATCCGCATTGCACTGCTCGGGTGCGGCGGTATGGGCATGGGAAATCTCAGAAATTTCCTGCGAATTCCGAACATTCAATGCGCGGCTCTCTGCGATGTCGACGATTCGCGAATGGACAAAACGCAGCGTGACTATCTGACGCCCGTGGGGCAGCGAGCGGAAATCACTACGCGCGATTTTCGGCGGATCCTGGATCGGAAGGATATCGATGCCGTCGTCATCGCCACGCCCGACCACTGGCACGCGTTGATGAGCGTCATGGCATGCCAGGCGGGCAAAGACGTCTTCGTGCAGAAGCCGCTCGCCACGAGCATCGCTGAAGGCCGGGCAATGGTCGCTGCGGCCCGCAAGTACAACCGCATCGTACAGGTTGGCACACAACAGCGCAGCATGCCGCATTTCCAGGCCGCGATCGCGCATGTGAAGAGCGGCGCACTCGGCCGCATTCGTGTCGTCCGCGCGTGGGCGTACCTCGACGCGTACGCGGACATTCCGGCGCATCCGGACAGCGATCCGCCGGCCGGTGTCGACTACAACATGTGGCTCGGGCCTGCTCCTGAGCGGCCGTTCAACAAGAACCGGTTTCACTTCAATTTCCGCTGGTTCTGGGACTACGCCGGCGGGCTCGCGACGGATTGGGGCGCCCACATGATTGACGTCGGACTCTGGGGCATGGACGCGAAGGCGCCAATCTCCGCAGCCTCGACCGGCGGCAGAATCGGTTATCCCGAGGGTCCGATGGAGACGCCGGACACCCAACAGATCCTCTACCGGTACCCCGAGTTCACCCTCATCTGGGAACACGCGCTCGGGATGGGGCGCGGCCCGGAGGGACGCGACCACGGCATCGCGTTTCACGGCCAGGACGCCATGCTCATCGTTGACCGATTCGGCTGGGAGGTTCATCCCGAAACGGATGCGATCTCCAGGCCCCGGCAGTTCCGCTCGACAGGTATTCCCCGCCGTCCCGCCGGGAGCACCGAGCAGCACGAGCTGCACTTCGTCAATTGCCTGCGCACGCGCAAACGCCCCAACTCCGATGTCGAGATGGCGCACAACACGATGACCGTCTGCCACCTCGGCAATATCGCGCTGCGGACCGGAAGAGAGGTCAGGTGGAATGGCGCGGCCGAGCAAGTCATCGATGATCCCGAAGCGCAGGAGTTCGTCTCCCGCGAGTACCGCGCGCCGTGGAAACTCACGGTGTGATGCGAACGCTCACGTTCATCGCAGCTCTGTCGGCGGCCGTTTTCGCAGCTCCCCCCGAAGGGAATCTCAAGCCGTGGATGATCGGCCCGTTCCTCAAGCAAGATGACGTGAATCCGATCCTGGGGCCAAATTTCGACCCTCAGTTCTTCTGCCCGGTACGCGGTAAGCTCGTGCGTTGGGAATCTCGCGCCATCATTGGCGGCGCAGCCGTCGTCAAAAACGGCAAAGTCTACCTGGTCTATAACGCGGAAGATTCGTCGGAAGGCTTCAGGCGAAAGACCGAAGCCAGCCCCGGAACGATGCGGATGGGACTCGCCGTCAGCGATGACGGCTTGCGCTTCACGCGGCGAGCCTCGCCGGTACTCTACCCGGATAAGGACTTCATGCAGGCGCTTGAGTGGCCCGGCGGCCCGCAGATTCCGCGGCTGGTCGAAGGTCCTGACGAGACCTGCTACCTGCACTACTCACCTTGGGACCTGAAGGTGTCGCGAATCGCGACGGCGACCTCGAGGGACCTGGTGCGCTGGACGAAGCACGGGAATATCTTCGAGCGGACACACGGTGGGAAGTACAAGAACCTTTGGGCGAAGTCGGGTGCCGTAGTCACGAAGCTCGAGAACGG
>DASSSG010000035.1:0-4138 GCA_035708545.1 Bryobacteraceae bacterium
GGCTCGTGACCGCAACGCATCTGCCGAGCATCGCCGCGCACGGAGTCGCGCATGCCGCGGCCGCCCAGGCCACCGAACTGAAGAGACGGCTGCAGGCAGCGGGCTACACCCTCACCGAAGCCGAGGTGAAAACGATTATTCACGAGCTCATGCAGAACCCCGGATCGCCTCAGAAGCTGAAGGAACTCGAGGAAGCCTGTAAGGCTCTGCTGCCGACCCTCGAGGTATTGAAGAAGGCGTACCTAGCAAGTCACTAGTGTCACGGCGCGCGGCAATCGGGCAGGCTCCGGCGCGCGGACTGATAAGCCGCCCTGGGCGCTGACTTATCGCGCCGGCCGCGCGGCCGGCTGCGCCGCCGGCGCGGTCCAGACGGTCCTTCCGTCCACCACCGTCTCGAGCGCCTCAATGTTTCGAATCTCATCCTCCGGACATGTCAGATAATCCTTCGAGATCACGACGAAGTCCGCCAGCTTGCCCGGCTCGAGCGAGCCTTTCACCTTCTCATCGAAGGTAATGTAGGCGCCGTTGATCGTCCACATACGCAGCGCCTCTTCGCGGGTCACCCGCTGCTCGGGATTGAGCACCGCGCCGCCCGTGGTCTTGCGTGTGATCGCCATCCACATTCCGTAGAACGGATGGTACGGATTGATCGCCTCGCGCGAATCGAAACGGATCATGTGGTCCGATCCGCCCGCCGCCACCACACCCGCGTCAATAATCGACCGAAACGGCAGGAAGTATTTCATGCGCTCGGGTCCGAATACATCCCTGATCGCGTCCCCGTCGCAGTGCAGCCACGCGATCTGGCTGTCGAACACCGCGCCGAGCTTCTTCGCACGCTCGATCGCCTGCGCATTCGGAAAATTCGCGTGCATGAGATTCCAGCGCCGGCCCACGATCGACTTCCGTGCGTTCGCGGCTTCGTACGCTTCGAGCAGCAGATCCAGGGCGCCGCCGCCCGTTGCATGTGACGTCATCTGCCACCCGAGCTCGTTCGCCACTCGCGCCATCGTGAACAGGTTTTCGCGCTTCACTGCCAGCACGCCGCGATAGTCCGGATCCGTGTACCCGTAAAGCTGTGTATTTGGTCCGTACGGTTCACGCAGATACGCCGTGCCGATCAGGATGCCGCCGTCCACCGTCGTCTTGAGCGGCCCGATGCGGAACCATTCGTCGCCGTCCCCGGTCTTGAACGGGATGCGCCGGATCTCGTTCTCGACGTCCTCAGGAGTGCCGCCAGCGCTGATGTAATAAGTCATGTTCGTGCGGACGGTTAGCTCGCCTTTGTCATGCACTTCTTTATATGCACGCCAGCCCTCCATGCCCTGTGCCCGATCGGCCACGCTCGTAATTCCGGCCTTGTTATAGGCCTTGTGCATCGCCTGGATCGCCCACACGCGATCTGCATGGGTGATCGGGCGGGCCGCGCGAAATGCGCGCAACAGCTGCGGCGCGCCCAGGATCAGGCCCGTCGGCTCACCACGTTCGTCCCTGATAATCTTCCCGTTCGGCGGCTGCGGAGTGTCCCGATCGATCCCGGCCTTCTTCAGAAGCAGCGAGTTGAGCACTCCCGCGTAGCCGTTGTCGCACATCGCGGCGCGTCCGGGCGCTGCCTCGTCCAGCTCATACCGATTCGGATAGCGGCGCTCCCTGAGTCGCGACGGGTAAATCTTGGGCACGAAGATGAGTCGATCGGCCGGTACCGTCGCCGCCTGCCTGCGGATCCACCGCTGAATCTCGGCGATCGAGTGCATCGGCGGCACCTGCACGTCCTGTTCGCTCAAAGCGGCGCCGACCGGATGGCCGTGGCTTTCGATCAGACCCGGCACCACCGTCCGCCCTTTTAAGTCCACCCGTCTGGTCCGCTCTCCGGCAAACGCGAGCACGTCCTTGTCAGTCCCGACCGCGAGCAGACGATTGCCCCGGATCGCGAGCGCCTGCGCTGCCGGCCGCGCCGGCGCGACCGTCAGGATCTTCCCGTTAAAGTAGACAGCGTCCGCGATCTGGCGGCTGCTCCAGTCCTGGAATGAGCCGTCGTAGAGGTACGCCGTGAGATCGAGCAGCCGCGCGGCGAAGTACGGCACCGTTGCCTGTTGGCCGGTGTGGCAGTAGGAAACGATTGCCTGGTTGCCGAGCAGCTGTGCCAGTTCCCTGCGCGGCTTGAACCGGCGCCGTTCGTCAAGCAGGCTGTTGAACGGCACATTATCCGCGCCCCAGACGTGCGCGGTCGCGTAGTATTCCGGGGTGCGCGCGTCCACAATCCGCGCAGAGGTGTGCGGCAGGACCGCAGCTTCAACTACCTTCTCCGGCTGGGCCTGTGCCGTAAACTTCGCTGCCGCAAAACGCGGCGCCTCCGGCGTGACTTCCCTGCCCGCGCTCCGCCAGGCCGCCAGTCCTCCATCCAGCAGCGACGCCCGCTCGCCCCACCCCAGGTAATCGAGCGTGAACCAGACGCGCGTCGCCGCCTGTACCGAATCCGTGCCCGCGTAGATCACAACCCGCGAGCCGTCACCGATCCCGAGTTTCGCGAAGACCTCCTCGAGCACGGCAACCTGCGGGAGCTCGAGCCGCAGCCCCCGCCCGGCTGTAATCGAAATGTCGGACACCGTCAGCAGACGTGCCCCGCGAACGTGGCCGGCTTCGTAATCCTTCTCCGATCCGACATGCAGCACGACAAGCGACTTGTCGTTCAGGCGCGGCGCGAGCCACTCGCTCGTAACGAGCATTTGTGCCGGCGCTGCCGCCGCAAGCGTGGTCAGCAGCGCAAACCTGAGACAATGGTGGACCATGCCGCCGCTCTCCATACGCGGCCTCCGTAAAGTTTACAAGGATGTGGTCGCCGTCGCTGGGATCGACCTTGACGCGCACACCGGCGAGTGTCTCGGCCTGCTCGGACCCAACGGCGCCGGCAAGACCACCACGATCGAAATCTGCGAAGGCCTCACCCAGCCCGACGGCGGCAGGGTCGAACTGTTCGGTCTCGGCTGGCGCGAGCACGCTCGCGTGCTGCGGCAGCGTATCGGCATCCAGCTCCAGGACACGCAGCTCTCCGAAAAACTGACGGTCGAGGAAACCATCCGGCTGTTCCGCAGCTTCTATCGCAAAGGCCCGTCCGTCTCGGAGATGATCGTCACCGTGCAGCTCGATGAGAAACGTGCGTCGCGAGTGGGTGGGCTGTCCGGCGGTCAGAAGCAGCGCCTTGCCATGGCCTGCGCCCTCGTCGGCGATCCCGACCTTCTGTTTCTGGACGAACCGACCACGGGTCTTGATCCGCAGGCGCGCCGTCAGGTCTGGGATCTCGTCGAACGCCTCAAGAGCGCCGGCCGGACCATCATTCTCACAACCCATTACATGGATGAAGCCGAGCGGCTCTGCGACCGTGTCGCGATCATGGACCATGGCCGCATCATCGCGCTCGGCACCCCGCGCGAGCTCATCGCCTCGATCGGCGTCGAGCACCTGATCGAGTTCGCACTCGATGGCGAAGGCATCGATCCCGCCTCTTTCGAGCGTCTCGAAGGCGTTCGCCGCGCCCGCCGGGAGAACGGCCAGTATCAGCTCGCCGTATCCGAGCTGCACCGATCGGTCCCCGCTCTCTTCGACCGTATTGCGCGCGAGGGCATCGGTCTGACTGAGCTCCGCACGCATTCGGCGACTCTCGAGGACGTATTCGTCTCTCTCACCGGGAGGCATCTGCGCGATGAGTGAATCGCTGCGCCAGCTCACGCTCGTCCGTTTTCGCGAGTTCTTTCGTGAACCCGAGGCGGTATTCTGGGTATTCATCTTCCCCATCCTGATGTCCGCGGGTCTCGGGCTGGCGTTTCGCAATCGCCCGGCGGAGGTCCTGAAGATCGGCGCTGCCGACGCGCAGCTTGCAGCCTCGCTGCGCGGCGAAGGCTTATCGGTGGAAGTTCTGTCGGAGACTGCCGCCGATCCTGCGTTGCGGACGGGACGTATCGTGCTGCTCGCCATCCGTGGCGCAAACGGAGTCGTCTATCGTTACGATGACACCAACCCCGATGCCCGGGCTGCACGTCTTCTCGCCGATCGAGCGCTGCAGCGCAGCGCGGGGATTCGCGAGGCGGTGCCGGTCCGGGAACAATTAGTGCGCGAGCCCGGATCGCGCTACATCGATTTT
>DASSSG010000036.1:0-3057 GCA_035708545.1 Bryobacteraceae bacterium
TGTTTGCTGGTCTTGCGGTCGCATTGCTCGTCAGCATTACGGGAGCGATTGCGGCGCTCGGCGACACGCTGTTCCCCGCCGCGACTGTTGCCGCCGGTCTGCGAGACGAGTTCGGGAGCTCAGCGCACATGCTGCAGCGGCTGCGCGTGCTTCACCCGGTGGCCGCGATCACAGGAGCGGTGGTGGTCGCGTTCGCGGCGCTCGGGGCGGTGCGTCATAGCGCGCTGGCGCGCCGAATCGCGCTGTTTGTGCTCGCGCTCCTGTTCGCGCAGTTGATTGCCGGGGCGGTCAACATAATCCTGCTGGCGCCCGTGTGGATGCAGCTGCTGCATCTGTTCCTGGCTGACCTGTTGTGGATCGCGCTGGTGGTATTGACGCTGCAGGTGGCTGACGCTTCAGCCGGTTTCAGGCCCGCTCCAGATACGCGCCTTCCGAAGTACTGACCCGAATCTTCTCGCCTTCGTTGATGAACGGAGGCACCTGGACGACGAGCCCGGTTTCGAGTTTTGCCGGCTTGGTGACGTTCGAAACCGTGGCGCCTTTCAGCCCGGGCTCCGTCTCGACGACTTTCAGGTCGACGGTGGGCGGCAGCTCGACGCTGATCGGCCGGCCTTCATAGAACTCGACATGCACTTTCAGATCGGGAATCAGGTACTCGACAGCCTCCCCCAGAAACTCCCGCGTCAGGTGCACCTGATCGAATGTCTCGGTGTTCATGAAATAGTAGGCTTCGCCGTCGTCGTACAGGTAGCTCATCTCCTGCTCGTCGAGATGCGCGCGCTCCACCTGCTCGGTCGAGCCGAAACGGTGCTCCAGCCAGGAACCGTTCTTGAGGCTGCGAAGCTTCACCTGCACGAACGCGCGGAGGTTCCCGGGCGTGCGATGGACCATGTTGAAGACCGAGTACAGCTCGTTGTTGAACTTGATCACCATGCCGGGACGGATCTGGGTTGCCTGCATATTCGGGGAAATGATCATTTTACCGCAGCGGGCCGAATGCGCCTCCGCGTTATGATCGTTCTAACCCCCGCATGGTCCCCGAAAGCATTCCGGAAGGGCTCACTTTTGACGACGTGCTCCTGGTGCCCGCGCGCAGCGCGGTGCTGCCGAACCAGGCGGACACGCGCACGAACGTCACGCGCAAAATCGCGCTGAACATACCTGTGCTGAGCGCCGCGATGGACACGGTAACGGAATCGCATCTTGCGATTGCGCTCGCGCGCGAGGGCGGGCTCGGTGTCATTCATCGCAACATGACGATCGAGCGCCAGGCGGAAGAGGTCGACCGCGTGAAGCGCTCCGAGAGCGGCATGATCGTCGACCCGATAACCATCGGGCCCGAACAGAAGATTGCGGATGCGCTCGAGCTCATGCGCCGGTTCCGCATCTCCGGCGTTCCGGTCACGCGCGGCACGCGCCTTGTCGGGATTCTGACCAATCGCGATCTGCGCTTCGAAACCCGCTACGACCTGCCCATCGAGCAGGTCATGACGAAAGAGAACCTGATCACCGTTCCGGTCGGCACCACGCTCGATGAAGCCGAGAAGATCCTGCACCATCATCGCGTTGAGAAACTCCTGGTGGTCGATGACGACTACAATCTGAAGGGCCTGATCACGGTCAAAGACATTCAGAAGCGAATCAAATACCCGAACGCGGCGAAGGACGCGCAGGGCAGGCTGCGGGCAGGTGCGGCGATCGGAGCCACGGGGGATTACCTCGAGCGGGCGAAGGAGCTCGTGGCACGCAAGGTGGATGTGCTCTGTATCGACACGGCACACGGCCACAGCGAGCGCGTGATGGAGGCAGTGCGCAGGGTCAAGCGGCATGTGCCGGACGTCGAGCTTATCGCGGGTAACGTAGCGACGTACGATGCGGCCTGCGATCTCATCGAGCTCGGGGTCGATGGCATCAAGGTCGGCATCGGACCGGGATCGATCTGCACGACGCGGGTGGTGTCCGGAGCGGGCGTCCCGCAGATCACCGCCGTCGCCGAAGTCGCGAAAGCGACGCGGGGCAGCGGGGTGCCGCTGATCTCCGACGGCGGCATCAAGTACTCCGGCGACATCACCAAGGCGATCGCGACGGGGGCCGACTGCGTGATGATAGGCAGTCTCTTTGCCGGCACCGAAGAAAGCCCTGGCGAGACGATTCTGTACCAGGGCCGGACGTTCAAGAGCTATCGCGGCATGGGTTCAATGGGGGCGATGGCGCAGGGCAGCGGCGATCGGTACGCTCAGGACGCGAACGGCAAGATGGTGCCCGAGGGCATCGAAGGGCGCGTCCCCTATAAGGGTTTGCTGTCCGAAATGGTGTATCAGCTGGTCGGCGGACTCAGGGCCGGTATGGGCTACTGCGGCGCGTCCACGATCCGCGACCTTCACGAGCACGCGCGGTTCCTCCGGGTCAGCTCCGCCGGCCTGCGCGAAAGCCACGTGCACGACGTGATCATCACCAAGGAAGCGCCGAACTACCGCGTGGAATAGCACCATTGCGGACGAAATCCGCCGCGGGAGTGCCCGATTATCTTTTGTCGGTCAGTGCTGCCACGCCGGGCAGCTCGATCCCGGACAGGAATTCGAGTGATGCGCCGCCGCCGGTGGATACGTGCGTAATTTTATCTGTGACGCCCGCCGCTTTGATGGCCTTCTCGGAATCACCGCCCCCGACAATTGAAACGGCGCCCGATTCGGCGACGGCCTGCGCGAGCGCTACCGTGCCGCGGTCAAATGGCGGCATTTCGAATACGCCCATGGGTCCGTTCCAGATGATCGTCTTCGCGCCTCTGATCACTCGCCTGTAATCCTCGATGGTCTGTGGCCCGATGTCCAGCGCCATGGAGCCGTCCGGTACGGAAACGACCACCTGATGCTCGGCGCCTGCCTTCAACTCGTTCGCCACGACGTGATCGCGCGGCAGCATGAGCCGATCCCCGGCCTGCTGCATGAGTTGTTTCGCCAGGTCGAGTTTGTCCTCTTCAACCAGCGACTTTCCCACCGGCTCGCCACGGGCTTTGAGGAACGTGTACGCCATCGCGCCGCCGATGAGCAGGCGATC
>DASSSG010000037.1:0-9146 GCA_035708545.1 Bryobacteraceae bacterium
ACAACCCCGGACCGCCTCTTTTCTGCCAGGTCTCGATTGCGCCGGCGGCCTTCAGCCACTCCTCGGCGCGAGCTGCCATAGCGTTGCCGATCTCGACCGTGTGCGGATGCTTCCCGCCCGACAAGCGTGCCACCGGAGTGCCCCAGTAGTCACGAACTCTCGGATCGACCTCGACACGCGCATCCCAGACCGGTATCTCCTGCGTCGGTCCCTGAACAGCGATCGTGCGGCGATACCACTGGCGCATGAAATCCTTGTGCGCCCTGCCCCAGCGCGCGGCCCGAGGCGGGCGCATGCCGGCGAACTGAATGGGCAGGCGGATGAACTCGTTGGCCAGCATGGCGCCGCCCCGCAGGCCCGCGTTGCCGTGGTTGTAATCGCAGACGGCGATGCTCGCCCCCGGACCGATATCGTCGTAGGTGTCGAACGGGAACAGCCCCAGCGCGCCGGTGTACGTGTGGCCCTGGAGGTTGCGTCCGACCCAGTTATATCGATTGCCGAGGCCGTTCGGAAACAGCCGGCTTCGGGAGTTGAGCAGCAGGCGGGCGGTTTCGATCGCGCAACCGGCGACGACGACGAGATCGGCCGGCTGCTCCTGACGGCGGTCGTTCGCATCGAAGTAGATGACGCCCGCGGCTCTTCCGCTCGAGCCGACGGTGATCTCGGAAACCACCGACTGTGTGCGCAACTCGCAGTTGCCCGTCTTCAGCGCCTTCGGAATGACGGTGTTCTGCGTCCCGCATTTGGCGTCGACTTCACACGCGAACCCTACGCACCAGCGGCACCGCATGCAGGCTCCGCGTCCGTCACGCGGGATGGAGTTGCGCAGCATCGGGATCGGGAAAGGATGCAGGCCGAGCTTGTGCGCCGCGGTCTCGAGAATTCGATGCTCCCGCGTCTCCGGTGACAGAGCCGGCATCGGCAGCGGCTTCGATTGCGGCGCCGCGAACGGGTTTTTCGCATTGTCGCCGGAGACGCCGATCTCCCATTCCGCTTTCGTGTAGTACGGCTCGAGCTCGTTGTAGTCGAGCGGCCAGTCGTCGAGCGTGCTGCCCTCGGGCGCGCCGTACGTCGAGCGCATACGGAAATCCCCCGGCAGGAAACGCCACGCCATGGCGCCGTAGCTCAGCGTGCCTCCGCCTACACAGGCGGCGTTGTTCGAGTACCCTCCCTCGCTGGCCGCGAGCACACGCTCGCGGCCGTTCGCGTCCACGGCGACGCGCGGGTGCCGCTCATCATCCGGCCCGAAGGCGGCCCCGAGAATCGAAGTTCGCTGGTTGCGCAGGTCGTCTTTGCGGCAGTCGGCCGCTGTGTACCAGCGGCCGCGCTCGAGCAAAACAACGTTCAGGCCCGCGGTCGCAAGCTCCTTCGCGACGATGCCGCCGCCGGCTCCGGCCCCAACGACGACCGCGTTGACGCGGGGCAGAATCACGACTCTCTCCCGCGCACCGGCCGCACCGGCACGCCGAGCATCCGCCAGCTCACGTAATCGCGGTTGCCCCCGTGCCGAGCCATTCCGTAGTAGCCCTGCATCGTGTGCCCGATCGCGAGGGCGAAAAACTCGCGCGCGCGGGCGTCGCCGGCTTTACCAGCTTCAATCTGCGTTAACAACTCGAACTGTTTGTGGGATGGGAGCCGCGTAAACCCAAGTTCGTCAAGAGCCCGGATTCCGTCGGCGTACACGCTCCGGTGGCGTTTGAAGCGCCCGGCGAGCTGGCGATCGATGTATTCGAGCACGCCGGCGGCACTCGCGCCGGGAAAATCGTCAGGCGGGATGATTTGATCGCACACTGCGGCGAGGGTTCGAGCTTCCGCGGCTGTCAGGACTCGCCACGGGCCTGGGTCGGACCTGCCGCACGATGCGGCGGTTGCAGCCGTCGCACCTGCGATTGCGGTCTGGACGAACCTCCGCCTCGGGAGGTTCCGAGACCCCTTCATGCCTCACCCCTGTGGTGTAAGTCAAGGTGTTGCACGCGGTGGGCCACGCGGACTGCCTTCATTGCGCACGTTTCCCTGCGCGGCGGCGGGCAGGTTGCGCGCTTTCACGCACATTCTTATGCCGGGCCTATGCCGATTGCGCCAGCAGTTGTGAGCTGGTCAGTCACGAAACGCGCCGGGCGTGACGATTTTCAGCCGGTGCGCCCGACCCAGTGTTCGCCACATCGATTCACTAACCGGCTGGTTGCGACGGCGAACAGGAGTGCTGGCGAGACGGGCGGTTGCAAGCTCGTACTCGGTCCCGCCGTTGCCGGCAAGCAGCCGATGCCGCGACCGCGGTCGTTCAAAGCCCCGTGCGTGCTGAAGTCAGGCTGACGCGCGCCCCAGGGTCTGTGCCTGAATACGTACCAGCACTGTCGGGAGACGTTCCCCACAAATTTGCCGCCTCCGGTCAGTGACCGCTTCCGGTGTAACGGCCGATATGTATACCGAGGGGTTATGGCCCGACTATCCTTCGCTTTATACGAGGCTTGGCTGAACGGCGCGTCACCGGAGGCGCTGGCGGACCGGCTCGGATTGCCGGTCGAATGGGTAACGGAGCGGATTGAGGCTGCGCGACTGTGTCTGATCTGTGGACGCGTCGCGAGGCAGGCCGCTTTGGGCGGCGCGGCTTTCTGATCAGGCGCAGCAGGCGGCTGGAAAATACGTACAGCGCGGGTCTTCTGCGAGGTAGTTGCCTGTCAGCGCATACGCGCGCGAGCGCGATCCGCCGCAGAGTTTGTGGTATTCGCAGGCGCCGCACTTCCCGTCGCGGAGCGTAGTGTCCCGCAGGATGCGGAATAACGCGCTCTGACGATAGATATCGACCAGCGACTCGCGTTTCACATTGCCCGCGGACAAGGGCAGGAAGCCGCTCGGGTAGACCTCGCCCTGGTGTGACACGAAGACGAATCCTTTCGCATCGCTCACTCCGGCGGTGCGGAAGGCGACGCGGCTGGCATCGTCAGGGGCCGCTCCGCCTCGCATCTCTTCCTTCCGACGCTGGGCCACGTAACGGCGGTAATGCATCGCCTCAGTGGTCTTCACATCGAATGGCGCCGTCTTCGAGATTTGGTAGATGATATCGAAGACACGCTCGTACTCTTCGCCCGACAGATCGTCCTCACCGGCGGCTCGGCCCGTCACGATCAGGAAGAAAAGGCTCCACATTTTGACACCGACATCGGCGCCGATCTGCGCGATCTGTTCGAGCTCGTGCAGGTTGCGCTTCGTGACGGTCGTCTGGTACTGGACGTCAAGTCCGATCTTCTGCGCGTGACGCAGCGCGATCATCGCGCGGTCGAACGTGCCTGGGATGCCGCGGAACGCATCGTGCGTCTCGCCCGATGCCCCGTCGAGGCTGATCGCCATGCGCGCGATGCCGATCCGCTTGAACTCGTCGATCGCTTCATTGGTCAGCAGCGGCGTCGCGCTCGGGCTGACGTTGGTGCGCAGACCGAGCCTGACGCTGTAGCGCATCATCTCGAACAGATCCGGCCGCTTCAGCGGGTCGCCGCCGGTGAAGACCATGAGCGGCGTCATGCCGCCGGACTCGCCGAAGCGTTTGACCTCATCGAGGAGCCGGAAGCCATCGGTGGTGGTGAGCTCGAAGGGATTGCGCGCCGGCATGGCCGACGCCCGGCAGTGGACGCAGGCCAGGTCGCAGGCCTGCGTGACCTCCCAGATGACGAGAAGCGGCGCCCGGTCGAAGTTCATGGATGCTCGACCGACGTACTGCAATCGGCAAGCCAGGGAGGATTGCATGTAAGTGGTGGAAAATACGGGGCGTACGCCTTCACTTAGGTGGGGCAAATCACCCACCCGCCCGCAGGAGCGCGACTTTTCGCACTCCGCGCGATCGCGAAGCTGGGCCGTTCAGGAGAACGCTGAGACCGGCGGAGGCGAGCACGTCGTTTCGGGCGCGGGTGCTCCCGTCGCGCGAGCTTGCCCTCATCGGCTGCCTGCTCCGTCGGCAACCGGTCACATGCAATGCAGTCGTGACACGGTGAGTCGCCGCAAAACGACACGGGGCAGTTCAGCCCAACGACCGTGAAACGGCGGCCGCAACCAGCAGATTGGCGACGCGGTGTTTCAGGCGCGAGACCGGCGGGAGCGGAATCGGATAACCGCAAGCCACGCGATGCCAGCGAGCGTCAGGACTGTAACGGCGCGGCCAACGATGTTCTCAACCGGCGTGGTGAACATGAGACGGATGTCGTGTTCGCCGGGCGGCGCATCGATGCGCATGAATCCCAGAGCACCTTCGCGCACGGGCAGTTCCGTGCTGCCCGACCAGGCGTGCCATGGTCTGTCGTACGATACCTGCACTAACACGGAGAGCCCCGGCCTCGGCACCCGTGCCTTCACATGCAGCACGTCCGTTCCCTCCCAATGCGTTTCGGTCGGCGCCTCAGGACCATGTTCAAACAGGTCCACCCAGGGCTGAAGCGACGCGCGTGTGCCGTTCCCCTCGATTGGAGGCAGCGTGTCGAGCTTCGCGGATTCGACCACACGTGCGAGGCTGCGGTAACGCCGCGGGACATCGTAGATGATGTCGTGAGGGGTCAGCCGCTGTAACACGGGCAGCACGGCAGCGAACTTCTCAGGGTGCTGGTGATCCCGATACGGCTCCTGCGATTTCGGCCCATGCACGGCGATGAGGTCGGCGCCAAAAAGCTGCAGCCACTGCTTCGATAATTCGCCGTCCTGGCCAAGGTGAATCTCCCAGAACGCCCGCATGTACGACGGATTCAGAATGCCGGGATGCTGGGCGCCGTCCACCTGCTGGAGATCGTTCCAGGTCGAATACCAGAATCGCGTGGAGCCGCCGACGAATGCGCGCGAGTTCGGCTGATTTCGTTTTACCCAGTCCTGCACGCGGTACTCGATGCGCTCCTGCCACCAGGCATCGAGGGGAACCAGTTCCCAGGCGTGCCGCACGTATCGTCGTGCGGCGAACGCCAGCAGCAGCAGGCAAGCCGAGATCGCGACCCGTCGCCGCGGCAGCCGGCGGATGACCTCCACTACAGCCAGGATGATCGCGATATCCAGCTCCGGTACGTGCCGGTGCGGGCTGCCCCAGACCACCAGCCCGAAGTACTCGAACGCTGCAGTCTCGAAGAGAAGAAGGATGAGGAGCCCCGCGAGCGCGACCGGCCACGCACGTTCCCGCCGCCCGCGCGCGATGAACCACGTCAACAGCAGGAACACGAAAAACACGATCGGTGCAAGCCACCTGCCGGCCGACGTTGGCGCTTCCGATACGTACTGCACGTTTCGTCGCGTAATCGCGATGTACGACGGTACCAGCCAGAACGCAAGCAGGCCGTACGCAGCAGCCGGTATGGCAAGTGCTCGCAACCAGGTCGCACGCCGGTTCTCCGTAATGCAGACAGCCCATGCCACAGCGGCATACATGATGGCGAGCGCTGTCGCGCCGTAGAAGTTGTGCCACACTACCAGCGCGCTGCCGAGCGCCGCGAGCACGAGGTCGCGATTGCGGCCTCCGCGCAGCGCCCGCCACGTAAAGGCCAGCGCAAACGGGATCCACGCGAGCGAGCTGATGTGCGGGCCCTCGCCGTATCGCAGCATTACGCCGAGCCGCAGCGGCTCGAGAAACTGCGCGTCCTGTCGGAAGCGCGCGAACAGCAGAAAGGACGGCGAGACCAGCGCCACCGCGACGGCGGTGAGCCACGCGCCCCCGCGCCACCCCGTCGCCACCCTCGCCAGGAGATAAACGGCGGCGATTCCGAAACAATAGAAGACCGCCATGTAGAAGTGATACGCGCGGACGGGCTCGAGACCGGTCCAGCGTGAGATGGCGGCGGGTCCGAGCCGCAGGCCATACGCATAGATGTAGTCTTCGCGTGTACCGCTGTACCAGAGCGGGTTCCACTTCGGCAGAGGCCAGTGATCGCGCAGAAAGCGCGCATCCGCAATGAAGGAGCCCTCGATGGATCCCCAGTGCTGCATGTAGCCTGCGAGAAACACGGGCTTGATCAGCGCTGCCGTGAGAAGAAACAACAGCAGCATGTCAAGCAGATACGTGGCGCGAGTTCGATTCAAGTTCGATGGTAGAATGAGCTTTCTCGGTAGAGGCGCGGCGGCCATGAGTAGCCGGGCGCGTGGTTTCGGGCAGCTCCGAAGCGCGCGGCAAAAGGGGCCGATAAACCGCCGAAGCCGGCGTGAGGAGCGTCCCTCGCGCCGGTTGGGGAGACAGGGTTAACACCCACTCACTGTCACCTTACGGCATCGCGCCGGGGTGGAGCGCTATCGGGGCGACCGCAGACGAAATTCCCGCGCGAGCCCTGCCTCGCTCCTCCCACCGGTCCGGCTGTTGAATGCATGATGAACGTTTTCGAACTCACGCGGGCTCTGGTGGACATCGAATCGATCACCGAGAACGAGCGCGCCGTCGGCGACTACCTGTTCGGCGTGCTCGAGGCCCTTGCGCGTGAGTACGGCGGGACGGTGGAGCGCATGGAGGTCGCGCCGAATCGCTTCAACGTGCTTGCCCAGTGGGACATGCCCGCGGTAACGCTGTCGACCCATATGGACACGGTGCCTCCATTCTTCGCTTCGCGCGAGGACACGGAACACATCTGGGGGCGCGGCGCGTGCGACACGAAGGGCATCATAGCCTCGATGATCTTCGCCGCGCGGCACCTGCTTGCCGACGGTGTTCGGAATCTCGGGCTCCTGTTCGTGGTAGGGGAAGAGAAGAACAGCGTCGGGGCCTACACCGCTGCGCGGTATCCACGCGGTTCCCGATTCCTGATCAACGGCGAGCCCACGGAGAACCGGCTCGCCCTCGGATCAAAAGGCGCGCTGCGTTATGAGATCATCGCGACGGGCAGGATGGCGCATTCCGCGTACCCGCAGCTTGGCGAATCCGCGATTGAAAAGCTGCTGGATGCGCTCGCGCGAATCCGCGGGATCGAGCTTCCGGCGGACGACGTCCTCGGCCGGAGCACGCTCAACATCGGCACCCTCAGCGGCGGCCGAGCGCCGAACGTGATTCCCGATTACGCGAAGGCGGAACTGTTTATCCGGCTCGTGGAGGACGGGGCGTCCACGCGCGAGGCGGTCGCGCGCGCCTGCAGCGGGCTCGCAGAAGCCAGGCAAGTGCTCATGATTCCCGCGGTGCGGCTCGGCTCGTTGCCCGGGTTCGAAACGACTGTAGTTGCGTATACCACTGATATTCCGGCATTTGGCGGCGCCTGGGGCAAGCCGTTTCTGTTCGGGCCGGGCACGATTCATGTCGCGCACACGGCGGAGGAACGGGTTCCGAAGCGGGAACTGGAACAGGCCGTCGGCACTTATCAAAGAATGGTGCGGCAGTTGCTGGCCGCATAAGGAAGAGAGTTATGCAGGCACGTATACAAGTTGGCGTTCTGGGCGGCACCGGCATGGTGGGCCAGAGCTTCGTGAAATTTCTCGAGAACCATCCCTGGTTCGATGTGACCTGGGTGGGGGCGAGCGACCGCTCGGCCGGTAAGAAATACAGCGAGGCAACGGCGTGGCGGCTCGCGGGCGAGATGCCGGGGGCCGTGCGCAACCTTACGGTGAACGATTCCACCCCGGGCAACAGCGCGCCCCGACTGATGTTCTCAGCCATGGATGCTTCTGTCGCCACCGACATCGAACGCGCGTTCGCGCAGGCTGGTCACATCGTCGTATCGAACTCCCGCAACCATCGAATGGAGGCGGACGTGCCTCTGCTCGTTCCCGAGATTAACTGGGACCACCTGCGAGTGATCTCGCGGCAGCGCCGCGAGCGCGGCTGGACCGGCGCGATCGTGACCAACCCGAACTGCTCCACGGTCGTTCTGACGCTCGCGCTCGCGCCCCTGAAGAAATTCGGGATCGAGCGCGTGATCGTGACCACGATGCAGGCGATCAGCGGCGCGGGCTACCCCGGCGTGCCATCCATGGACATCAACGCCAATGTCATTCCGTTTATCGGCGCCGAAGAGCCGAAGATGGAATCGGAAACCCAGAAGATTCTGGGCGAGCTGGCCGACGGCGGCTTCCGGCCGCTCGCGGCAAAGGTGAGCGCGAGCTGCAACCGCGTGCCGACAGTGGATGGCCACCTCATGGCCGTCTCCGTGGAGTTCCGTGACAAGCCGGACGAGCGCGCCGTGCGCGAGGCATTCGACTCCTACGCGAGCGAACCGCAGAAGCGCAGGCTGCCGAGCGCGCCGGCGAAGCCCGTCCAGTATCTGGAGCAGCAGGACCGGCCGCAGCCGCGCCGCGACGTGGAGCGCGACAACGGAATGGCCGTATTCGTCGGCCGCCTGCGCCCGTGCCCGGTATTCGACTGGAAGTTCCTCGCCTGCGGGCACAACACCGTGCGCGGCGCAGCGGGGGCGGCGGTTCTGAATGCGGAGCTGATGTACTCGGAAGGCCTGCTCGACTGATGATTGTAATGAAATTCGGCGGAACCTCGGTCGAGTCCGCCGAAGCGATAACGCGGGTCGTCTCGATCGTCGCCGAACGTCTGTCTCGACGGCCGGTCGTTGTCGTGTCCGCCATGGGCAAGACAACCAACCGGCTGCTCCAGATCGCGGACGAAGCCGCGAGAGGCAATCGGCAGCATGCCCTCGAACTGACACACGACCTGGAGCTGTTTCATGTCCGGGAAGCGCGTCACCTCGTTTGCGCGGATGATCAGGCAGGGATCGAGGCGCTCATCCGGGAACACTTCAAAGATATCGAGGATCTCGTCCGCGGCCTCTCGGTTCTCGGCGAGCTGACGCCACGCAGCGTCGACGCGATATCCGCGTACGGCGAGCGACTGTCGAGTCTGATCGTGACGCAGGCATTTCGTTTTCACCACATCACCGCGGAACATGTTGATTCACGCGAGCTGATCGTGACCGACCGCCGTCACACGCAGGCAGCCCCGATCCTCGATCTCACGTATTCCCGCATCAGGCAGCGCATTCCTCCGCTGGTTGCTCGCGGCGCGGTGGTCGTTATGGGAGGTTTCATCGCCGCCACCGAGGACGGAGTCACAACCACGCTGGGACGCGGCGGCTCCGATTTCAGCGCGTCAATTATCGGAGCGGGTATTCCGGCCGAAGAGATTCAGATATGGACCGACGTCGACGGGATGCTGACCTGCGATCCACGCATCTGTGACAACGGGCATCGCGTGCGAACGATCT
>DASSSG010000038.1:0-3358 GCA_035708545.1 Bryobacteraceae bacterium
GACTTATGCCAGCAGACGGGACTCAAGGCCGGTTCCATGTATCCGATTCTGATCCGGCTGGCGGATCGCGGCTGGTTAGAGACTTGCTGGGAAACCGAGATTCCGGCCGGGCGCCCGCCGCGTCACTTGTATCGCCTGACCAGGGCGGGTCTGACACTGGCGCGTGAACTCGCCGCGAAACGAGCGCAAGCGGCGCGCGCGAAGAGCGCGCGACTGAAGCCGCGAATGGAAGGAGCGTCATGAAGCGCGGGCGGAGAATGCGGAAGAACCGCACCGTGTTTGATGCGCCGGAGTCGTTGTTGGCTTTTGCTGTGCGGCGGATGCAGAGGCACCGCGGCGAGTGGGGCGCGGCGATGCTCGCGGAACTGGCGCAACTTCACCACCCAATCACAAGATGGCGATTCGCTCTCGGTTGCACGAGGGTGGCACTGTTTCCGCCCCGCAGAGGAGCACTCCTGCAGACTATGAAAAACGACAAACTGAACCGCATCGCCACCTTAACCACGGCGGCAGTTATTAGTTCGGCTATGGTAGCGCCGTTTGTCTTCCTCGAGTTACGCTACGGCGCGCAAAACTACTCCAGTTTTCCTTATCCGTTATTTGGCGTCCTGTGGCTCTTGCCGACGGCTTTTGTCGTCACGATTGCGCCTGTTGTGCGATCGGTGCGAACGGGGGACAGCGTACTGTCACGTCCCGTCACACTTGTGTTCCGCACAGGTCTTCTGGCACTCATAGCGGTGTTGTGGATGGGTCTCATCAGGGATCAACTGCCCTGTTTCCTCGGCGTACCGAACTGCGATTAGAAAGGGACTAGCCGGTCGCGGCCGCCTCGACGCCACCTTCGTCGGATGCGGTAAAGTACGCACAGTCCGGGTGGTGGAACACGAGCGCACTGACGCTCGCTTCAGGCTCCATCATCATGCCTTCGGTGAGCTGCACCCCAATCTCTTCGGGCCGGAGGAGTTTCCAGATGCCCTGCTGGTCATCGAGGTTCGGGCATGCAGGATATCCGAAGCTGTAGCGCTTGCCGCGGTATCGCGAGGTGAAACGCTCCTGCATGGTCATCTGCGGCGGGTCGGGAAAGCCCCAGTCTTCGCGGATGCGGCGATGCAGCCACTCGGCACAGCCTTCGGCGGTCTCGATCGCCAGTGCCTGCAGCCCGTGCGCCTCGAAGAAACGTCCCGCGCGCTTTGCGTCTTCGGAGCGCTCCCGCACGCCTTCGCCGGCAGTGCAGACGAAGATTGCGATGTGGTCGCGCGCGCCGTTCGCTCGATCGAGCACGTAATCGCTGAGGCACAGCCCGTTGGCGCGCGGCTGGCGCGCGAAGTGGAAGGTGTGGAGCGGGGCGGCCGCGCCGGGCTCGAACAGGTGAATCGAGTTCCCGTCGCGTTCGGCTTCAAAGAACTGCCAGACCGCGCGGATGTGCATGAACTCGCGCGCGCGCTCCTTCACCTCTTCCATCCTGTTGTAAAGGTCGAGAGCTTTTTCCTCCCGATCGGCGAGGCCCTTCTCGAAGTTGCCGCGATACCCCATGTGCCGGCCGTACAACATGAAGGGATTGATGTAGCTCCAGACCTCGTCGAGATTTCGAATCTCGCGGACGCGGCGGTCGAGGTAAGGCGCCTCGGGCACGGGCAGATCGACCCGCACTTTTCTGCTGCGCTCGGCTCCCGGGGCGACGCGCGCATCCCGTTCGGGCTCGGCCCACTCGCCGAATTCGGTAAACACGTGCGACGCGAGCGACTGCTCGCGCGTGGCGGGGTCCATGATCTGGTTGAGGAGGCGCAGGCCGGTCATCGCGTCTTTCGCGTAGAAGGTCGGAGCGGCGTAGCTCGGGCCGATCTTTCGAACGGTAAACTTTTCGCTCAGCGCCGCGCCGCCGACGAGCAGCGGAACACTGACGCCCGCATCGCGCAGATCGTTGCCGGTGACGACCATCTGCTGCGCACTCTTGACGAGCAGCCCGGAGAGTCCGATCGCGTCGGGATTGTGCTCGTGGAATGCTTTAATGAGCGCTTCGGGCGGCACTTTGATGCCAAGGTTCACAACACTGTAGCCGTTGTTGGAAAGAATGATTTCGACCAGGTTCTTGCCGATGTCGTGAACGTCGCCTTTGACAGTCGCGAGGACGACCTTGCCGCGGTTCGCGCTGTCCGCCCTTTCCATGAACCGCTCGAGATGCGCGACGGCGGCCTTCATGGCTTCGGCTGATTGCAGCACCTCGGCGACGATGAGCTCGTTGTTGTTGAACAACCGGCCGACCTCGTCCATGCCCCGCATCAGCGGGCCGTTGATGATATCGAGAGGCGCGACACCTTCGGCCAGCTTGCGATCGAGGTCGTCTATGAGGCCTTCTTTCGTACCCTGGAGGATGTAGTTGGCGAGCCGCTCATCGAGCGGCAGATCGGCGGCGACCGCTTTGGACTTCGCAGCGGCTCCGCGAAAATGCTCGGTGATGGCAGCAATATGGTGCTGGTTGATGGCGACCTTCTGGTCGCGCGACTGCTCGCGCCAGTCGGCGGGAGCGCCGGTGCCGGCCACGGGTGCGTTGAAGAGCAGATTCTCCGCGAGAACGCGCGCCTCGGCGGGAATGGCCGCGAAGCGCTCGAGCTTCTCCGCATTGACGATCGCCAGATCCAGTCCCGCCTTCGTGCAGTGATAGAGGAAGACGGAGTTGACGACCTCACGGGCGGCAGGCGGCAGGCCGAAGCTGATGTTGGATATGCCGAGCACCGTCTTTACGTCCGGAAGCCGCTCTTTGACAAGGCGGATAGCGGCGATGGTTTCGACCGCGCCGCCGATATAGTTTTCGTCACCGGTGGCGCAGGGGAACACGAGCGGATCGATGATGACGTCGTCGGGCGCGATGCCGTATTTCCCGGCCAGCAGGCGAAACGAGCGTTCGGCGACAGCCAGCTTTCGCTCGCGAGTGAACGCCTGCGCCTGCAGCTTGTCCTCGTCGATGGTCCCGACAATGAGCGCGGCGCCGTAAGCCTTCGCGATCGGGCACACCCGTTCGAACTTCTCCTCGCCGTCTTCCAGGTTGATCGAGTTGATGATGCTCTTGCCCTGGCAGTAGGTGAGCGCCAGCTCGACCGCGCGCGGATCGGTGGTGTCGATCATGATGGGCGCCTTGATCTTGCGGATCAGGCGCTCGTAGAACGGCGGGATATCCTTGAGCTCGTCGCGCTCGCTCGATTGCAGGCAGACGTCCACGATGTGGGCGCCGTTGCGGACCTGGCGGCGCGCGATCTCGCTGGCCTCCTCCCACTTCTCTTCGGCGACCAAGTTCTTGAACTGGCGGGAACCGATGACGTTGGTCCGCTCGCCGACCAGCAGCGGGCGATTGGACTCTTCG
>DASSSG010000039.1:0-3348 GCA_035708545.1 Bryobacteraceae bacterium
GCGGTCCAGCAGATCAAGGCGACTTACGGCAAGCTCGAAGTACCGTGGGGAGAGATCAATGTCGTCGTGCGAAACGGATCGTTCCCGCTCGACGGTGAAGGCATGTACGGCGTCCTTCACCCCGACACGGGAGTTGAACAGGACGATGGCCGCATCCACTGTAATGACGGATGGGGACACCTGTTGGTGGTGATGGAAGGAGATCCGAAGCAGATTTGGAGTCTTCTGCCCTATGGCCAGTCCGAAGACGCGCGCTCGGCGCATTACAACGATCAGGCGAAGCTGCACAGCCAGCGGCGGGTGAAGCGCTTCTGGTTCACCAAAGACGAGATCCTCGCGCACGCGAGGGCCGTTCGCGGCGACCGCGACCGAATCAAGCGCATGCTTGTCCCTGCGGCAGCCAGTGCTCCGTGAAAGTATGAACAGACTCGCAAACAAGATCGCGATCGTGACGGGTGGCGCCAACGGGATCGGACGCGCGATCAGCGAGCTCTTCGCCGAAGAGGGAGCATGGGTGCTCGTTGCGGATATCGAGGAGCAGCCTGGCACCGAAACCGTATCCGGCATCGTCGGCAAAGGTGGCCAGGCGGAGTTTGCGGCTACCGACGTCACAAAGCGAGACCAGATCAGGCGTGCCGTCGAGCTTGCCGCTGCGCGCTCTGGGCGGATCGACATTCTGGTCAACAACGCTGCGTACCTGAGCCCCGATTTTCATGGCGTGCTGGATGCCAGCGAGGAGGAATGGAGACGGTGCATCGATGTGGCGCTGCTCGGCACGCAATACTTCACACAGGCCGTGCTGCCGTACATGATCACGCAGGAGCACGGCTCGATCGTGAATGTCGTTTCCATACAGGCTATGGTGGGCTGTCCGACCTCCGTCGCCTACACGGCCACTAAGTCCGCACTGCTCGGACTTACTCTCAGCGCGGCGTACGATTACGGCCCAAAAAACATCCGGGTAAACTCGCTTTGTCCGGGCCCGATCCAGACCCGAATATCGCCGAAACCGGGCGCGCAGGCCTACGAATGGCAGTGCGGGCAGACTGTATTAGGCCGCGTGGGCCATCCACGAGAGGTGGCGTACGCGGCCCTGTTCCTCGCTTCCGATGAGGCGTCGTACGTCACCGGCGCCACGCTGCCGGTCGACGGTGGCTGGACTTCGAAGTAGTTAGCCGGCAGTAGCCCCGACGCCTTCCGCATCAGCCCGAAACGGCATCTCGGAGTAGCTTCCGAGCTCACGGGAGAGCTCGAGCGCTGCCTGCCTGACCTCGTGCGCAAGAGCGGTCATGGTCCCGATGTGGATCTCTTCGGTGGTTCCGGAGACGCTGATCGCAGCCAGCGCGCGTCCGTCCGTGCCGAGGACCGGCGCGCCGATACAGCGGATTCCGATCTCCTCCTCCTCGTCATCGAGCGCCCAACCGGCCTGTCGAATCTTCGCCAGTTCCTGCTTGAGGCGAGGCAGCGATGAGATTGTGTTCTCGTTGTGCCGCAGCAAGCCGTGCTGCTGCACCAGGCGATCAAGTTCCGCTTCGGGGATATACGCGATCAGGCACTTGCCGAGGCTGGTGCAGTGGACATCGATTCTCTTCCCCACCCACGTCGCGACCTTATGCGATCCGATGCGCTCGACCTTCGCAATGAGCGTCGCCGAGCCGCTTTCGAGGATCGCCATGTGCACGGTCAGGCCTGTGCGGTCGAGCAGGCCTTTGAGGACCGGGCCCGCCTTCTCGCGGAGCACCACGCCCTGGAGCGCGCTGTTAGCGATGTGCGCCAGCTTCAGGCCGCACATGTACCGGCCCGTGGTATCGCTGCGGCGCAGGTACCCTGCTCGCTCGAAGGTCAGCAGCATGCAGTGAATGGAACTCTTCGGAAAATCGAGCTGCCGTGCTATCTGCGAGAACGTGAGCCCGCTTCGTGATTTGGCGACTACCTCGAGGATGGCGAGGCCGCGCTCGAGCGCCGGGACGGACGGCGTCTTATCTGCCGGCATACAGATTCCAACTGGCTGGATTTTAGCAGGCGCGCAGCCTCACTGCACAATCAGCCGCTCCAGTTGCCTGTCGTCAAGAGCGGTCGCTGGGCGGAATTCGGTGCTGCCTGCGTATCGCAGGAGACGGTCGAACAGGTAGATCGCTTCCGGGAAGGCTTCATCCAGGTGCTCGCGAATGCGTAAAGTTGTCATCAGCAGCTTGCCCTGGCCAACCTTCGCCTCGACAATGTAGCCGACCTTCGACAGGTTCTTTGTCTTGCTGAGGAAGGAAGACGTGGTGCGAATGCCGCCCGCAATCGGCACGACCTCTTTCGGCCATTGGTCAATCGAAAATGACCAGGCTCCCTCCAGCAGGTTGTAGAACTGCAGATCGAACATGCCGTCGTGCGGGAAACCATTGAGGGCCGGGTGCTGCGCGACCACGGTGCCGAGGGCGCCGCCTGAGGCAGGAAAGAAGCTGGCGTCCCCCGAACGCTCGAACTGCGCGCGATCGGCCAGCAGCAGCACCGTCCCGCCGTGCTTCAGCAAGTCAGCGGCTTCGCGATCGAGGGCGGAGGTGACGGAAAGCGAATCCGGGCGTCGTGAGCCCCCGTCGCCAATGAACGGGTAGAGGCGCGGCAAGCCGGCCCAGCGCAGGTTCGTTGTAACGGGCGTGGCGACTGACCGCGCCAGGTCTCGCGGAAACGACCAGAGGTTCCACCGGTTCGTGTAGGTGCGGGCGCCCGATTGGAGCGTGAGGACAAGCGTGAGCTTCTGCGCCTGTGCGCTGCCGACCGGACCAATCGTCAAAGCGCCAACGCGCCTGACCTCCCCGAGCCCGGCATTCACTTCAGTCAATGACCCGCTGGCCAGCAAACGGCCCGCACTCTCGAGCCGCCACGCGATGGAGCCATCGCGGATTGCGTCATCCCCATAGTTCGACACGAGAACATCGACGCTCTTCCGCGCGTCGTTCCACATGGTCCGATCGCCGACACCGGCGCCGATCATGAGCAGGACGGCGCTGTTGACCTCCTGCCCCTCGCGCGGCTCGATGTTTTTCGGCCGCCAGAAGTAGTCGAACCACCCCTCCTCCCATGAATCGCCTTCGCCCGTTCCGCCCGGATAGTCGAGGATGAGCCAGTAGTGATAACCAGTAACGTCCGAATTCCGCCGAGCGCGCTCGATCTGGTACTTGCGGCCGATCATTTGCAGCCGCTGCGAGTTCTGCACGTATTGCGAGTAAGCCGTCGCGAGCTGGCTGTCCTCTACCCAGCGTTTCTTCTGATCGAGCCAGGTCGGATCGATTACGCCCGTGAACTTACTAATCAGAGAGATATCCGGCAGTGAGCAGTAGTAACTGCCGAACTCGTGCC
>DASSSG010000040.1:0-2757 GCA_035708545.1 Bryobacteraceae bacterium
CGCGGCCTGTACTTATGCGGCTCCGGTGCGCACCCGGGGGGCGGCGTGATGGGCGCGCCGGGGCACAATGCCGCCAATGCGATCCTCGCCGACCACTGAAGCAGCCTGCTGCTTTACTCTATGATTCGGTGCCATTTTCCGCCGATTTTCTCGAGAAGCTCATCCTGCTCGCATTGAGCGCCTTCGCCATTCCGTTTGTCCTGAAATTCTGGGAGCAACAGAGGGCAGTGAGAGAGAAAGACCGGGACGCCGCACGTTTACGGCAGGATAAGCTGATTCAGGCGCAGACCGAGTTCCTCGATCAGCTCACGCAGCAGCTTTGGCGGTGGCGATATCTGACAATGCGCGTCACATACTACGGCGGAACGGACGTTGCCGCCAGGTACGGGACCGCGCGCGAAGCTTACGACAACCAGATCTGGGACGTTCTCAACGATATCCGGTTTGAGATTTCGAAGTCGCGCCGCCTGGTCTCCGTGGCCGTGCACGACGCACTGCGAAACTTCTACAACACCATCGTCGAAATCGACCGCGATTTGCTGTCTATCTCCGCTGAAGCCGATCCTACAGCGAAGAAACTCATGTATACGGACATGAATCACAAGGTGTTCTCGTCCGTCAGCGAAAGCATAGACAAGCTGGTCGAGACGGTTGCCGTGGACCTGGGTCTGAGCACGCATCAGAGCGTGCCATAATGACTCGACCGGAGTGCGCCGAATGGCCGTGACCCTGCGACTACCCGCTGACATAGCACGAGCGGCCGGCGTCGAAGAACTCCTGCTCGAGGCGCATTCCGCGGACGAGCTCGCACGGCGAGCCGCCGAAGCTCATCCGGAGATCAGGCGATATTTGTTCGACTCCTCGGGACGGCCGCGCCCGTCGATGGCGTTTTACACGGAGAATCGAATCCTCGATCCTTACGAGCAGCTCGCGGACGGCTCGGTCGTGGAGATCACATTTGCCATCAGCGGCGGGTAATCGATTCCCGAGCTTCGTTCCTGGTTGGCTGAGTCGGCGAGCGTGCTCGTGCGGTAGCGGTGTTCGGCCGGAAATCCAGCATGGAACTGATGGACGGAGCCGTGGCCGCCGAGCTCGGGGCACTTGCAGGCCGGCCACGACATCAGGTTCAATAGTCCGCATGAAAATTCTCGCGCTTTCGCTCCTTTGTCCATTGACGATCTTCGGACAGGCTCCCGACTATTCGTCGCTATCGAGCTCCGTCAGGACCGTTTACACGATCGTTAAAGGCAACCTTCTCAAATCGGCTGAGAAGATGCCCGAAGATCAATACGGCTTCAAGCCAACCGAGTCCGTGCGCTCCTTCGGCCAGATCGTCGGCCACGTTGCCGACGCGAACAATAATATGTGCGCGGCATCGCTCGGTATCGCGAATCCGAACCCCGGGATTGAGAAGTCGAAGACCACCAAGGCGGATCTCGTAGCGGCGCTGAAAGCAGCAATGGAACTGTGCGACAAGGCCTATGACATCACAGACACACAGGCGACTGAGAAGATCAAATTCCGCAACAGCGAGCGAGTACGTGCGGGCCATCTGCACTACAACGCCTTTCACTCCAATTTGCATTACGGCAATCTGGTAACCTACCTGCGGCTGAAGAACATCACGCCGCCGTCGTCGGAGCGGTAGGGAGCGGAGGGGGCGAGACAGCTCGATGACCGGTGGGCGGCGACGCAGCATTGCGCCCTGTGAAACGCCTCACCCGTTTCTGATCACTGCATTCTCATGGACGTGGTAATCATCCCGCCGGAACAGCTCGGCGGCATTTATGCGGACAACCGCGACTGGGGACGCCAGTACGCCGCCGCCGATCCGCAGAACCGGCGGGTCGTTCAGATGTCGGACGCGACTGCGCAGGCTGCCGTTGACGCCACGCGGGCCGCGGCGGCCCTGGCCAGCCCCGGCGGCAGGGTAATCTACGCTACCGGCCACGGGGCGGGTTCCGATCGCGACGGCCATGCAGGAAACGCCGATTTTGCGCCTCACCGCCAGCTTCGCGTCACGCAATTCGTTGCGTTCTACGACGTGAGCACCGCATATCCTCGTTCAGTTCGCGAAATGGAGGCGGCCCTGCCTCGGCGCCGCTCACGAGGAGCTATCCGGCGCTGGTGCGACGAATATATCGAGGACGAGTGTCTTCTCAGCGTGCAGCAGCTCCGAGACCGCTCGCGCGTCCAGCCTTTCTACGATCAGCTCGCGGCTGTGTTTCATGCGCAGCCGGTCGCTGTCGTCATCCTGCTTACCTGCAACGTCGGAACTGCCACGGATTTTCTCGATGAGCTCTCTACTGATCTCGGGGTGCGCGTGCGTGCCTATACTCGCCGGGTGATGTCCGGCAGACCTGGGGGACGTGGAACCCCGGTAAGGATGTTTCTCGAGGGCGATGCCGAAGGACAGGGCACGAACGTGCCTGCCGCGGAGACGCAACTCATGCCGAACGCCAGGGCACGCGCAGACTTCAACGTCGGAGTTGTGCGCACCCGCGGTGCCGGCACGCTGCCACGTCCGCCCGTCGTTCCGCCGCTCCCGCGGGGCACGCGAGCGCATCCCTGAGTCCGGAGCCGCTCGCAGGCGAACTTGTGTGAGTACTGCACGCCAAGGGTGCAGTTCAGAATTGTGAGGTGAAATCACGCGGCAGCCTCGACCCGTTGTGAGCGACGTTCCCAGAAATCCTCGAGACGCCCGCTGAGTTTGGCGCAGCGCAGAGCGATGATGGCGTTGGCGCCAGAGACGGTCCA
>DASSSG010000041.1:0-3547 GCA_035708545.1 Bryobacteraceae bacterium
AACTGGTCCTGCTTCGCGCGAAGCCGCGCAGCGTCGTCCCGTCGAGCAGGCGCGCGCTGACCATGCCATAGGCAGGAGTTATGCGCGCATCGGGTCGCAGCAACGACTCTCGGATCTCATCGAACGTCATTTCCCGCCCGACGTTTGACAAATCCGGACCAATCGGCGCGCCCTCGCCATGCACCATATGGCAAGAGGCACACTGTCCTTTGCCGAAGAAAAACTCTTTGCCGGCGGCACGGTCGCCCGGCACGTTTGCTTCCGCTGCCGATGCATTCAGCGATGCCACCAGCGCTGCGAGCGCATCGAGAGTGCCGTCGGGGAGATCGAATCCCGGCATGCCCGCGGCTGGGATCCCGTTGCGAATCACGCTGCGCAGTCTCTGAATCGATCGCCTTCGGACAGACACGTTTCCGGCGAGTCCCGGTCCCTGCTGAGTGCCACGGGCGTCGGCTCCATGGCACCCCGAGCAAAGCTTCGCGTACGTTTGTTTGATATCTGCCAGGGGCGGACCGGCTGGAGGATTTTGTCCCCATAGCGCGGCACACGAGGCGAACGCCAGGATTGCGATTCTTGTTCGCGGCATGGCGGATGGCTGCTTTCCAGCTACAGTGCGTTTGTGCGTGATGGGTTTCGTCATAAGCTATGGGCCCGCGGGCTTCGGTAGTCCGTGGGCTCGCCAGCCTGCGGAGCGGCTCAGCAGTAAGCCGCCATGCTCGGCTGCACGGTGAGAATTACATCACATGCTGATGTGACGGCTTACAGTCGGGACATCCCGCGATCTTCTGCGATTTACGAGCGGCCCGGCGGCGAACGGGCGGCTATGGCGGAATACCGCTGGCGGGTTTTCAGGGAGTGCCGCTGGTTGTGGCCGGAACGACAGAGGACAAGCCGGAAGCAGCGGCGGTTGGCTGCGACCAGATGGGAGACGGAGATGCGCGCGGAGCGCCGCCGCTTCGCCACCATTCGGCTGACTGTAGGCGGTCTCAGACTGGGAAGTGAAATCGCCGCCACCAGGGCACGAGCCGCGGGGCGAGACTTACCAGGCTGCGGCCGCGGGTCGGGAGCGCGTACAGCGTTGGCCGTGCTGCGGCAGAACTGAAACCAGAAGAGCCCCGGCAGGACGGACATGCCGGGCCTGCTGCTGGCTGCCGCTGTGCGGGCCATGCCCTGGCAGCGCCACGAATCAGGCGCTGCCACGCAGGCTGAGCTCGCTCAGATACAACGGCCGTTTGCACGCTGGCGGTCGGCGGGGCCGCAGGCGTGTGGCGCTTTTCCAGGGCCGGGAGCGGTCTGTTGAAAGCTCTTATGAACAGCACGACAAGGAAGATCGCGACTCCCCCGAGAGCAGCGGCCCTGATCGGCTCTGTCTTCGCACTTCCAATCCCGCTCACCCTTGCGGTAGTTGTCTTCGAACCAGAGCGGTTCCTGGCTTTTCAAAGCCTGACTCACGGAGGCCGATGGAATCCCGCAAAGTACTTCCAGCCTCATAGCAGTCGCTGTTGCGCGCCCATTATGTAGAGCTGTTCGCGCGGGCAACTAACCGCGAAACGCAGCGCGTGCCGTGAACGGCTCTGCCGCTGCCCGGTCCTGCTGGTAACCTGAAAAAAGAGACCCGGACCATGCTGCTAACCAAGGCCGAGACGTCTGAAGACCTCAACCCTCAGGAAACGGTTGAGTGGTTGGAATCCCTCGATGAAGTGATCGACGAGTACGGGCCCGATCGAGCCGCCTATCTTCTGCAGGCGCTCAATGATCGAGCCGCCCAGTTCGGAGCCACAGCTCCGCTGCGCCTCAACACGCCGTACGTAAATACGATTCCGCGCGAAGAAGAGTACCCGTATCCCGGCGACCGCATCATCGAACGCAGGATCAAAAGCCTGGTCCGCTGGAACGCGCTTGCCATGGTGGTGCGTGCGAACAAATATGACGACAACATTGGCGGCCACATCTCCACGTATGCATCGCTGGCGACTCTGATCGAAGTCGGCCAGAACCACTTCTTTCACGGCTCGTATGGCGACCAGCCGGGCGACCTCGTGTATTACCAGGGGCACGCCTCGCCGGGCATGTACGCGCGCGCGTTCCTGGAAGGGCGCCTCACCGAGGAGCACCTTCGCAATTTTCGTCACGAACTGCGGGATCACCCGGGGCTCTCGTCCTATCCTCACCCGTGGCTCATGCCGGATTTCTGGCAGTTTCCCACTGTCTCGATGGGTCTCGGGCCGATCAACGCGCTCTATCAGGCCCGCTTCATGCGGTACCTCGAGAACCGTGGCATCATTCCGGTCACGCCGCGCAAGATCTGGGTGTTCATGGGCGACGGCGAGTCGGACGAGCCCGAGTCGCTCGGCGCCATCACTCTCGGATCGCGTGAGAAGCTGGACAATCTCATCTTCGTCGTCAACTGCAATCTGCAGCGCCTCGATGGTCCCGTGCGCGGGAACGGCCGCATCGTCGATGAGCTCGAAGGCGCCTTCCGCGGCGCCGGCTGGAACGTCATCAAAGTGCTGTGGGGCAGCGACTGGGACGACCTGCTGGCGCGCGACAGAACGGGTCTGCTCGTGAAGCGCATGTCGGAGTGCGTCGACGGCGAGTTTCAGAATTTCAAGGCCAAAGGCGGCGCCTACGTGCGCAGGGAGTTTTTCGGGAAGTACCCCGAACTTCTCGAGCTCGTCAGGGACATGAGCGACGAGGAACTCGCGAATCTTCGCCGCGGCGGCCATGACCCAATGAAGGTTTATAGCGCCTACAAGCGCGCGGTCGAGACCAAAGGCTCACCGACTGTGATCCTGGCCAAAACGGTGAAGGGCTACGGGCTCGGCGAGGCGGGTGAAGGCCGCAACGCCACGCACCAGCAGAAGAAGCTCAATGATACGCAGGTTTCATACTTCTGGCGCCGCTTCGACATGGCCATCCCCGAAGAGAAGGTCAAGAATCTCGAGTTCTATCGGCCGCCCGAAGACAGCCCCGAGATGCAGTACCTGCGCAAGCGGATAGAGACGATGGGTGGCCCGCTGCCCGTGCGGCAGCCGATGCGCATGGACATCAAGGCGCCCGATCTGTCGGTATTCTCCGATACTCTGCACGGCTCCGCTGGCCGCCCGGCTTCAACCACGTCGGGGTTCGTCGCGATCCTGAAAGCGCTGCTCAAGAGCGACCTCAAGCGCCACATCGTGCCCATCATTCCCGACGAAGCTCGCACCTTTGGCATGGACTCGCTGTTCACGCAAATCGGAATTTACGCGAGCCAGGGCCAGACGTACACGCCCGTCGACCGCGACATGGTCATGTACTACAAGGAACTGAAGGACGGGCAGATTCTCGAGGAAGGCATTACGGAAGCGGGCGCGATGGCGAGCTTCACCGCCGCTGGCAACGCATACTCCAACTATCGCGTGCCGATGATTCCGTTCTACATTTACTACTCGATGTTCGGGTATCAGCGCGTGGGCGACCTCGTCTGGGCATTCGCTGATTCTCGCGGCAAGGGTTTCCTCGTGGGTGGTACCTCGGGGCGAACAACTCTCCTTGGAGAAGGCCTGCA
>DASSSG010000042.1:0-2609 GCA_035708545.1 Bryobacteraceae bacterium
CGTCGCGCCGCATGCGCTCGATCACATCCGCCGCGATCGTCCGCGCGTCCGAATAAGCCGGCCGGTTCAGGATCCCGAGATGCTCGGCAGTGACCAGGTACGTGCGCCTGCGAAAATAATCGCGCCCCTTGCGGCCGATCAGCAGCAGCTCCACGCGGGCGTCCGGCCGCTCGTCTATGAAGCGCTGCGCTGCGCGAATCAGGTTCGAATTGAAGGCGCCCGCGAGCCCGCGATCCGAGGTGAACAACAGCAGTTGAATACGGTTCTCGGGACGTTCTGCGAGCAGCGCCAGATTCTCGTTCTCCTCGTTCGTGTCGACCGTCGAAGCAATGTTCGCGAGCATCTGCTGCAGGATCGCGGCATAGGGACGCGCCGCGATCACACGGTCCTGCGCGCGCCGCAGCTTCGCCGCTGAAACCATCTTCATGGCCTTCGTGATCTGCTGCGTGTTCCTGACCGAGCGGATCCGGCGCCGGATGTCGATCAGGCTAGGCATGTGCCGCCGTGGGCTTCTCCGCCATGAAGCGCTGCTTGAATTCAGCGAGAACTTCGTTGATGTCGGCCTTCAGTGCATCGTCGATGATCTTTTTGTCGCGGATCTGCTGCAGGAGGCCGGGATGCGCGTTTTCGAGGAAGCGGTACAGGTCGGCCTCGAAACGCCGCACGTCCTCGACCGGCACGTCGTCGAGAAATGCGTTGACGCCGGCGTAGATGATCATCACCTGCTTTTCGACCGGCAGCGGCTGATACTGGCCCTGTTTCAAAATCTCGACCAGCCGGCGCCCGCGGCTGAGCTGCGCCTGTGATGCTTTGTCGAGATCGGAGCCGAACTGCGCGAATGCCGCGAGCTCACGGTACTGCGCAAGATCGAGACGGAGCGACCCGGCCACCTGCCGCATGGCTCGAATCTGCGCGCTGCCGCCGACGCGGCTCACCGACAGACCCACGTTCACCGCGGGCCGCAGGTTCGAGTTGAACAGGTCGGCCTCGAGGTAGATCTGCCCGTCCGTGATGGAGATGACGTTCGTCGGAATATACGCCGACACGTCGCCCGCCTGCGTTTCGATGAACGGCAGAGATGTGAGCGAACCGCCGCCAAGCTGATCGTTGAGCTTGGCGGCGCGCTCGAGCAGGCGGCTGTGCAGGTAGAACACGTCTCCGGGATACGCTTCGCGCCCGGGCGGCCGCCGCAGCAGCAGCGAGATCTCGCGGTACGCCGCGGCATGCTTGGACAGATCGTCGTAGACCAGCAGCGCATGGCGGCCGCGATCGCGGAAGTACTCGCCCATCGCGGTTCCGGAGTACGGCACGATGTACTGCATCGGCGCGGGATCCGATGCCGTCGCGGCGACCACGATCGTGTAATCCATGGCGCCGTAGTCCTCGAGCGTTTTGACGACCTGCGCGACCGTAGAACGCTTCTGGCCGACAGCGACGTAGATGCAGGTCACGTCCCCGGCCCGCTGGTTGATGATGGTGTCGAGCGCAATCGCCGTCTTGCCCGTCTGCCGATCGCCGATGATCAGCTCGCGCTGGCCGCGGCCGATGGGAATCATCGCATCGATGGCTTTGATGCCGGTTTGCAGCGGCTCTTTGACCGGCCGGCGATCGACGACACCCGGAGCGATGCGCTCGATCGGGTTGAACTCGGTCGTGTGGATGGGTCCCTTGTCATCGATCGGCTGCCCGAGCGCGTTCACCACGCGGCCGACCAGCGCCTCGCCAACCGGCACCGACATGATGCGATTCGTTCGGCGGACCTCATCGCCTTCCTGAATCTTGGTGTAGTCGCCGAGCAGCACCGCGCCGACCTGGTCTTCCTCCAGGTTCAGCGCGATCCCGGACACTCCGTGGGGGAACTCGATGAGTTCGCCGGCCATGACCGTCTCGAGACCATGGATGCGTGCAATACCGTCGCCTACCGAGATTACGAACCCGGTCTCGGCGACGCTGATCGCTCCCTCGTAGTTCTCGATTTCCTCGCGCAATACGCGCGTAATTTCATCTGCTCGAATCTGAGCCATGCTGCCCCCGGGGCCCCTGCCGCCCCTGTAAACCTTGAGTTAACTGACCAGGCGATCGCGGAGCGAATCGAGCTGGCCCCGGACCGAGCCGTCGTAAATCGTCGAACCGATGCGAACTACGGCGCCGCCGATCAGCGCAGGATCGACATCGAACCTTGCACGGACCTGTTTGCCGGCGACGCGGGCAAGCGCCGTCTGCATTTCAACCCGCTGCGGCTCATCGAGGGCCGCCGCACTCGTCACCTGCGCCCGCACGATGCCGAGCCGGGAATCGATCTCGGTTTCGAACGCCTCGATGACGTCGTCGAGCATCCCGATCCGCCGGCGGTCGATCAGAACGAAGAGAAAGTTCCGAACCAGCTTCGAAATCGGCAGCGTTGCGGCAAGGCGTCCGACGACCGCGCGCTTGCGGGCTGCGGATACCGCCGGCGAGAGCAATACGTTTCGCAGCTCCGAACTGCCGCGGATGATATCGCCAAATGCGCGAAGCTCCTGCCACGCTCGGGGTGGCTCCAGGCCGGATTTCGGATCCAAAACGGCATCCGCGAAGGCTCGCGCATATCGGCTGGCGGCGGCGTGCTGCAT
>DASSSG010000043.1:0-3886 GCA_035708545.1 Bryobacteraceae bacterium
GGTGTTGCCGTCAGGGCCGATGTAACGGAAACTCCTGCCATTCCGCAGGCGCCGAATGCCCGGGGCCTCAGGCCTCACGTAGCGCAGCCCGGCTATCGCTGCCGACTTCGGCGCGTCGGTCGGGAAGGGAATGACGTTGCGCGAACTGCCCATGCGGTAGTTAGATGGTGTACACCCATGAAAGTGTCACAGTGTCCTGACCGGAAGCTGAATCGAAGAAACCTGTTAAGCGGCGCGGTTGCGCCGTTTCTGAATCTGCGCGCGAGCGCAGCCGAGCGCCCAAACATTCTCTGGCTGTCGTGCGAGGACACGAGTCCCGATCTCGGCTGCTACGGTGACACGTATGCGCACACGCCGAATCTGGACCGGCTGGCCAGCGAGGGCGCTCGCTTCACGAATGCATTCTCGGTGTACGGTGTCTGCGCGCCCAGCCGTTCGTCGATCATCACGGGGATGTACCCGGCTTCTATCGGCACCCAGCACATGCGATCGCATGGCGTGCCGCCGCCGTTCGTCAAGTGTTTCACGGAGTATTTGCGAGCGGCGGGGTACTACTGCACGAACAACGTCAAGACCGATTACAACTTCGACTCACCGGCGACCGCGTGGGATGAATGCACCAACCGTGCCCACTATCGCAACCGGGCGAAAGGCCAGCCATTTTTCGCGGTGTTCAACAACGTGACGACGCATGAGAGCCAGATCCGCGCCGAACCCGAGCAGTTCGCGCGGCATATGCGCTTCGTCCGGCCGGAAGACCGCCACGATCCCGCGAAGGCGAAGCTGCCGTCGTACTATCCCGACACGCCCGTGGTCCGCCGCGACTGGGCAAACTACTACGACCTGGTCACTGCGATGGATGCGCAGACAAAGCGTCTGCTCGACGAACTCGAAAGCGAGGGTCTCGCCGGCAACACGGTCGTGTTCTTCTGGGGCGATCATGGGCGCGGGTTGTCGCGCGCGAAGCGCTGGGTCTACGACTCGGGTATCCACGTCCCGCTGATCGTGCGCTGGCCGGGTCGGATCAAACCGGGCACGGTCGTTGACGACCTGGTGAGTCTGATGGACCTCGGGCCAACGCTGCTGAACATCGCCGGCCTCGAGGTCCCGCGTCACATGCAGGGCCAGCCTTTCCTGGGCGACAATCGTCCTCCGGCGCGGCGCTACGTCTATGCGGCTCGGGATCGCATGGACGAAACCTACGACATCATCCGGGCCGTGCGCGACAAACGTTTCAAGTACATCAGGAACTACCAGGCCTGCAAGCCGTACGCCCAGTACATCGACTACATGGATCAGATGCCGACCATGCGCGAGTGGCGGAGACTGAACAAGGAAGGCAAGCTGGTCGGACCGCAGCGGAATTTCTTTGCGCCCGAGAAGCCGGTTGAGGAACTCTATGATATCCAGGCGGATCCGGACGAGGTGGTGAATCTTGCCCCGGATTCCAGGTATGCGGATGTGCTGAAGCGCCTGCGCGCCGAGCACGAGCGCTTCATGAAAGACACCGGCGACATGGCGCTGGTCCCGGAGCCCGAGCTGATCGAACGCATGCGGCCGGGCGGCAAGTGGCAGACCACGGCGGAGCCTCGCATCACTGCGGGCAACGGACGCGTGCGCATGACGTGCGCGACCGAAGGCGCGTCGATCGCATGGACGACGGACCCGGGAGTTTCGGCGCACTGGAACCTGTACTCAGGTGAGCTGCAACTCAACAGTCCGGCAGTGCTGCGCGCAAAGGCATGCCGCCTCGGCTATCGTGACAGCGCCGAGGTAACCACCCGGCTGTGAGACGCCGCAGCTTCCTGGCGTTGCCGGCCGTTGCGGCCGTCGCTGAGCAGCAGCGCCGGTCTCTCGCGGGCGATCCGCAGCGCCCCAGGTACCACTTGTTGCCGCGAGCGAACTGGATGAACGATCCCAACGCGCCGATCTACTGGCGCGGCCGATATCACATGTTCTACCAGCACAATCCGCACGGCGCTTACTGGGCCGGAATGCACTGGGGACACGCCGTGAGCCCCGACATGGTCCACTGGCGCCACATGCCCATCGCGCTCGCCCCGGTGAAGGGTGGTCCCGATAAGAATGGCGTGTGGAGTGGATGCGCGGTGGTGAACGGCGGTACGCCGACCGTGCTGTACACGGCGACAATGCCGGAGACGCAGTGCCTGGCGACCAGCCACACCAGCGACCTCAGCGTTTGGCGGCGGCATGAGCAGAATCCGGTGCTGGCGAAGCGGCCTGACGGGCTCGAACTAACCGGCTTCCGCGATCCCTGCGTGTGGCAGGAGGACGGGACCTGGTACATGGCGCTCGGCTCGGGTTTCAAAGCTGTCGGCGGCGCGGTGCTGCTGTATCGCTCGCCGGATCTCGTCGACTGGACCTACATGCACCCGCTGTTCGAGGGCAGGCTCGATCCGAATGCCACGGCCAGTAATCCTGCGGTGAGAGGCGAGATGTGGGAATGTCCGTCGTTCTTCGCGCTCGGCGACAAACACGTGCTGTTTGTGTCGACCCAGGGCGGCACGCCGTATTGGATCGGTACGTATAAAGATTTCCGATTCACGCCCGAGTACGACGGACACCTCGATACGGGTTCGTATTATGCGGCGATTACGCAGCTCGATGCCCAGGGCCGGCGCATTCTCTGGGGCTGGATCCGGGAACGGCGCAGCGGGCGGGCGCAACGGGCTGCGGGGTGGTCTGGGGTGCTGTCCCTGCCGCGCGTGCTGGTACTGCGCCGCGATGGCCGGCTCGGCATGGCGCCGGCTCAGCAGGTGCGGTCCTTGCGGGGACGGCGAAGGGAGTTCGCGAACCTGTTTGCGCCCGACGGCGGCGCTATGGAGATCCCCGACCTTCGCGGAGACGCGATTGAACTGCTCGCCGATTGGGACGCGCTCGACGCGGACGAATTCGGCATTGCCGTCCTCGATACGCCGATACGGTACAACAGGGCGTCGCGCCATCTGGCGGTCGGGAAAGAGCGGCCCGCGGCCGTGCCGCTGGAAAGCAATCAGCGGCTCCGGCTGAATGTTTTCATGGATTGCTCGCTAATCGAGGTGTTCGCGAATGGCCGAGCCTGTGTGACGGCCCGGGCGTACATTCCGAATCCCGCCGAATCGCGCGTGAGTATATGGGCGCGCGGCGGATCGGCGAAGCTGCGGTCGCTGATTGTGTATGAGATGAAGCCGATCTCGGCAGACCGGCTGACAACGTAGCGGGCTCGGGGTTGAGTGGTCAAGCGTGCGGGCGACCGACCGGTGCCGCGAGCGCGGTTGTGCACAGTGTACGGCGCTGCGGCCCGTCGAGCGGCGGACGGCACCTGTTGAGCATATGCACTGATATGCACCGGCGTGCGCCCATAACCAGAAGACTCCGTTCGGACGTATTCTGCACCACATTGCAGGTCACAACCCTGACTTGATCAATTGACGCCAGAGCTGACCTTCGACGATTGCACACAGCTGCGGCCGACCGTCCTGCATTCTGATCAAAGTGCTTCGAATCACGCCGTAGCGTCCAGTGTGATCGTGTTGACTGTGTCAGCTGCTTCCTCAGCCGCCACGGTGCGGGAGGGAGCTGCCGCGGCGCCGCCAGGGTGAGTCAAATCAATGTCCGGCTCGCCCGCCGTGTTCGACGTCATATTGGTCGGTAACGGCGGGCGGCAGAACCAGCCATTTCGACGCATATCCATCCGTTGTTAAGCGATACGAGCGCCGGAACAGCGGCACGAGAACACGGAGCGATTCAACCGTCACCAGCATCTGCGATGACGTGATTGGAGCAACTGAACGGTACAATGGGAACTGCCATGGCCGAAGTGCAGGCCCTGCGGCCCTAACTCATTGTAGGGCCCTTAGCTCAGCGGTTAGAGCAGCGGACTCAT
>DASSSG010000044.1:0-2949 GCA_035708545.1 Bryobacteraceae bacterium
TTGCGAAATCACCCATGCGCCGCCGATCGCTCGTGAAATGGATCAGCGGAATGACAGCGAACGGAAGCTGCAGGCTCAGAATGACCTGGCTGAGGATGAGGAGCTTGTAAGTGCCTTCCTCGCCGGCGCTCCAGATGGTGATCGCTGCAGGAATCACCGCCAGCATGCGCGTAATCAGCCGCCGCAACCATGGCCGCATGCGGAAGTTCAGAAAGCCCTCCATCACGATCTGGCCGGCCATGGTGCCGGTAAGCGTCGACGATTGGCCGGAGCAGAGCAGGGCAATGGCGAAAAGCATGCTCGCGATCGTCGTGCCGAGCAGCGGGGCGAGCAACAGATGTGCCTGCTGAATCTCCGTAACCACGATGCCGCGCTTATAGAACACAGCGGCGGCCATGATGAGAATCGCCGCATTGACGAATAACGCGCCATTCAGCGCGACAACCGAATCGATGAAGTTGAAGCGGCACGCTTCGCGCTTGTCGTCTGTAGTGTGCCCAATGCTCCGCGTCTGTACGAGAGCCGAGTGCAAATACAGGTTGTGCGGCATCACGGTGGCGCCGAGGATGCCGATCGCGAGGTAAAGGCTCTCTTTGTCGAGGCGCGGCACGAATCCACCGAGAATCTCGCCAACGGCAGGTCTGGCGAGAAAGATCTCGATGCCGAAGCACACGCCGATGATGGTGACGAGGCCGATCACGAAGGCTTCGATGATGCGTATGCCGAATCCCGTGAACCAGAGGATGAACAGGGTGTCGGCCGCTGTGAGCACCACGCCCATCAACAACGGCACACCGAAGAGAAGATTGAGTCCGATCGCGGCGCCGAGCACTTCTGCCAGATCGCATGCTGCGATCGCGATCTCACACAGCACCCAGAGTATGAGAGCCACCGGGCGCGGATAGCTTTCGCGGCAGGCCTGCGCGAGATCGCGGCCGGCGACGATACCGAGACGCGCGCTCAGTGTCTGGAGCAGGATGGCCATGAGGTTGGACATCAGCAGCACCCAGATCAGCTGGTAGCCGAAGCGCGCGCCGCCGGCGAGATCGGTGGCCCAGTTTCCCGGATCCATGTAGCCAACGCTGACGAGATAGGCAGGACCGGCGAAGGCGAACAGGCGGCGCAGGAATGACGTTTGCGCGGTCGACACCGAGGCGTGGACCTCAGGCAGCGATGCGTTCGTCTGGATTACCGCCGGGCGATCAGCCATACTAGGAGACCGCTCGCGAGCCCCGCGAGCGTGAGGACACCTCCGGCCAAAGCCGTCCATGGCCGGTAAATCATTTCTATGATATGTCGGCCGCCTTCGACCACCACGCCGCGAAAGGCTCCGTACACCTCGTGAATCTGTGCGGGACGGCCGTCCACCGTCGCGTGCCACCCCGGAAAGTTCGTGTCCGCCAGCACCACCAGTCCACGGCACGCGAGGTTCGCCCGCATGCGAACCTCATTCGGTATGTAGCGGATGATGTGAACCGAATCGGGCCCTCCGCAGGACTCAACCTGCGGCGGTTCCGTCAGCATCACCGCGGTTGTGGAGAGGTCGTTTGCCGAATCAGCGATGAACCGGCCGACCGCGCCGCGATTCGCCACGCGCCGGAAGCGGCGTACCACTCGGGCCCGAGGCAGAGTGTCCGGGTTCTCGAAAACCTGCAGACCGGATCTGCTCCTGAACAGCGGAATCTGGTTCGGCCGTTCCGCCTTCCGGGCGACATAATAGCCGACCGCAAAGACCTGCTGGCTCCGTTCAGTGTGGAGCTCGAGCCCGTCGAAATTCGAAGTCAGACTGGCCAGGTATCCGCCGGACTGCTCGACGCCGTACATGTCGCCGAAGTTGTACGGAATATCCTCGTCCTTCACGGCGACGCGAAGCGGCAGTGTGCGCGTATGCAAAAATGCAACGACGTCAGCAGCTTGCGGAACTTTAATCAGGTTGTGCGCGACGTTTGGATCGTGCCGGTTCGGGAAATAAGCGCCACACACTGTGCTCAGTTGTAGCAGGACTGCGAGTGCGGCAAAGGGTCCGGCCAGAAGAGGGCGAAACGCGGCAAGCGCGCCGGCGGCCAGCAGTGACATCAGGCCGACCGCAAAGGTGCGGTCATCCCCCGGAGTCGCAGCGATCATCAGCGCGATGCCCGCAACAACGAGCAGCGCGGCTCCGGTGATGGTTCTTCGGCGTTCGTGTAAGTGATCTGTTCCCCAAGCGGTTAGTGCCGCCAAGCTGAAGTTGAAGATCACCACTGCCATGGACGGAGAACGCGCCTTCTCAACCAGCGGCACGAGACTGTAGAGGAGTCCGTGCATGAAAGTTGCGGGTCCGATGGCAAGCAGCAGACCAAATACCGCCAGCGCGCTAAGAACGCGCACGGTCGGAGATCCAAAGCCCGCCCACATTCCCAGCCCAGCGAGAACCAGGGCAATCGGACCCATGAACGGCTCGGTGTGCACGCTCTTGCCGGGTAACGCAACTGCGAGCAGGGAAGTTGGCGGCGTTGAGAATTGTGTGTGGACGGTGTAGGGGATGAGATCATTCCAGCCGACCGGCTCCGGCGCTCCCGCCCACCGCACTGCGCGGTGCCCGTACTCCCAGGCAGTCAATGTCTGCAACGCACTGGTGAGCACGGTCGCGCTCAGGAACAGCACGAAGGAAAGCCATAGGCGGCGATTTCGAAATATGAGGTACAGCCACAGAAAGCCGAGGGCAACTGTAATGAAAGTTGGGATTTGATGATGGCCGCTGAGCCACGCGACTCCGAGGAATAATCCTGCCAGCCAGCCACTGATCAGCGGCTGCTCGCCGCGCCATGCGCGAAAAACGAACAGCAATATGAGCGGCATCCAGAGCGCTCCGTTGAACATCTGCGGCCACTCGTTGGTAGCCATGAACCCGGAGAACGCAAACACACAGCCGGCGAGCATCGAGGCTGTGTGGGACCGCCCCTGATCGCG
>DASSSG010000045.1:0-2693 GCA_035708545.1 Bryobacteraceae bacterium
TAGCGTTTGTACAGATACCGCAATTCTTCGTACACGCGATCCGGAGACTTGCTGCGGTATCGCATCGTGTCCCCGTTCAGTCCGCAGAACGTGCAGTGGTACTTTGCTCCCCACCAGCACCCCCGGGCGGCTTCGATCTGCATCTCGGGTTTTACCGCTGCACTGAGGCTCGAAGCTCGTAACGCCCCTGCGTAGTCGTCGTAGTCGGGAATGGGAAGACTGTCCATATCCTCGATCAGCGCCGGATAGGTCAGCTCCCGATCTTCGCCTTTGCGCAGGAAACCCGGCCGGCCGCTCCGGTCGCCCCTGGTGAGGAAGCGCTCGACGAAATCCGGAAAGACTACGTCGCCCTCGCGCGTGCAGACGTAGTCTACCCACTCGAACGAACGCAGCATCTGCAATCCCATCTCGCCTTCGCAGTTCGCACCGCCGAAGACAACGATCGGCGGGTCAGGCATCTCCTTCAAACACTTTGCAATTGCCAGACAGGCGCAGCTCTGATGAAACGTGGTTGTGAATCCGACGATCGGTGCGCCGCTCTGTTTCAGTGTGCGCGCGCAACGCTCGATGAACTCGCGTCTGCGTTTGCGGCCCTCCATGTACCGCGCCAGCATCTCCGGAGGCGTGTACGCTCCGATCACGTTGCGAATGAACTCGTGCTCGGCCGGCAGGCCGTCCCCGAACACCAGGTCGGTGAAAAACCATTCGCCGATCATGGAATCCGACGGCGTATGGTCAGAGATGCGGGTGTAAACGTCAAGGCCGAGGATCTCGGCGAACTCGATGTTGAAGTAGTGAATACGGGAGGAGAAGCCGCGCGCGGTGATACCTGCTTTCAGCAGACTCAGGCCGATTGCCGGCCTCGCGACATCCGCGAACGGAACCACCGCCAGCGCGACGTCCATCGAATCCTCCCGCGATGAACGGAGCTTTAGAAGCCGAACCCTCCAAACCCGCCGCCAAATCCACCGCCGCCGCCCTGCACGCAGGCGCACGGTCCGCACTGGCATTCGAAGCATTCGCAGACAAAGCGGTTGATGCGCGGGGTGATGCCGCGATTTATGAACCGGTTGATTCCGCGCGGAACCACACCCGGTCCAACCACGCAGACGTTCGGGTCCGGTGTAAGCTGCGGTGCGCCTTGCTGCGCGCCCAGCAGGCCGCTGACTTTGTTGTAAGCGCGCATCTCCTCTTCGGTGATGTGGAGCTGTGAGAGCTTGTCTTCGATTTCGGCGAGCCGCATTTCAATGCTCTTGTCGCCGGGTCCTTTCGGTTCTGCCATGGCCTTCCTCCTTCAGATGCGAATCGCGGCTGAACTGCCACACTACCGGTGAGCCACTAAAGAACCCTAAGCTTTCCAAAGCTCGATTGCAAGAGACAAACGAGGTGAAAAAACCGCCGTCGCAGAATGTGTGACGAGCAACACGCGTCCTGCGAGGCAGCGGGCGCAAACTGTCGGCCTGCGGTCGCCTCTCAGGCAGTGTCAACTGGGTTCAGGGTCTGGTGCTGTGCGCCACAGCTCGAGAAGCGTGCGACCGCCTGAATGGCGCCTCATCGCGGCTCCGTCGCGGCAGTGTTGACCGGCTGCTGATGCGTCCGTCTCAGAATACGAACCGCGACCGTGAGACAGGGCCACGCTCTGTCACCGGACCGTCACCTCGAGCAGCAGATTATCCCCGTATGCGCCCCGGTACACGCCGATGAGCCGTAAGTGCGCGCGGTCCTCGATCAGCTTCTGCATCAACCAGTCCAGTGAATGGAAGTAAGGTCCATACACAAGAAATTTCGGATGTTGCTTCGTAAACTCCTGGTATCGTGCCAGCTTCGCTTTCACCGGAAACAGCCGCACGACATTCGGCAGCGCTGCCTCGTAGACATTCGACTGTGTGATCCGCATGGCTGCCTCAGGATCCATGAGATAGAACATCCGTGATTTCAGGCTGTCGGGAGAGTACAGGTCCAGCTCCAGAAACTGCAGCGCGCTCGAGGAGACGAACGGAAGCTCGGGACTCACTTCATGGATCGGCGGCAGCTTCGCTGCGTGAATCAGCCCCGACTGTTCGGCCGGCGGCGGGTCGCTCGCCATCAATTCGTAAAGCCAGTAGCCGAACTGACCGGCCATGGCGAGCATCATCCAGCACGCCAGCCGGAGTCCAAAACGCCGATCGCCGTTCGTCAAACGATGCGCAAGCGATGTGCCCGTGAGTGCAATACCCATCACGCCGAGAACTCCGTAGCGATTCATGAACGCGGTGTGCATGACGCCTGCGACCATGACCGCCACTGCCGGAATCGCAAGGAAGCCGATTGCCGCAATGTACTCATGCTCCGCGAGGCCGTTCTCAACAGCCACCGGACGCATATGAGCCTGCCGCGCCAGCCAGAATGCCGCAAGCACCATGCCTCCGAGCATCGGCCACAACGCCGGCGCGAGCAGCATCTCATACGTGTTCGGAACATATCGCCACGATGGCTGGAAGAGGGCTGCGCCGAACGTCACCGATCTCGCAAGCCTGAGCAGCGGCAGAACACCGGCCATGGATGTTGCCGCGACCGCCAGGCAACACCATAACGTCCAGTCGGCACGACGCCTGCGGTATGCTCGCGCGATTTCGCCCGCGCCAAAGGGCACGAAAAGGAGAATCGCCCATGCGTGCGAAAACAGAGCGCACGCGATCGCTGAAGTCAGACCC
>DASSSG010000046.1:0-9575 GCA_035708545.1 Bryobacteraceae bacterium
AGGTGATAGCTCGCAAAGGGAATGCCGAGTGGCGGCCAGTGCTCGCGGCGGAACTTATCCAGACCCGGCACGGGCGCGTTCGCGTCATTGTGCACCAGCAGGCTGAGCAGCCCCGGCACCGCGATACCGTACCGGACCCGCCTTTGCTCGCCATCGGGCACGCCGAACAGGTGCAGATCCGCGGGTCCCGTCGTAAAGTGGCCCTCGAACGCAGCGAGCTTCGCCGGCTGGTGCTCGGCCACCATTCGCGAATTGAAGTGCCCGCTGACCAGGGTTCCGATGCTCGCTATGGCCGCGAACAGCAGCGCGCCCGTAAACGATCTGCGGGCGAAGTCCTCGTGCCGCCGCTTCAGCAGGTACCACGCCGAAATGCTCATGATGAAGAAGGAGCCGAGCACAAACGCGCCGATCAGGGTGTGTGTCAGGCGGTTGACCGTCGAGGGATTGAAAACCACGGCCCAGAAATCCGCGGTCTCGGCGCGTACGACAGCTCTCCCGTTCACGATCCACGGCTTGCCATCCCGCATCACCGCAACGATCTGATGGCCGGCCGGTGTCTGCTGCCAGCTGTTCGCGACGATGATCCAGACCGCCGAGAACATGGAGCCGACGGCGACCGCGGCCGTGGCGATAAAGTGGAACCGCGGACTCACCTTGTCCCATCCGAAGACAAGCACCGCGAGGAAGCCGGATTCCAGAAAAAACGCGAAAATACCTTCCGCCGCCAGCGCCGAGCCGAACACGTCGCCGACGAATCGCGAATAACCGGCCCAGTTCGTGCCGAACTGGAACTCCATCACGATGCCGCTCGCGACGCCCACCGCGAAGCTCACGGCGAACAACGACGTCCAGAACTTCGCCGCCGTCTCGTAGATCGGCTCGCGTTTCCACAGGTACATGCCCTCGAGGTACACCAGCACCACTCCCATTCCGATCGTCAGCGGAGGGAACAGGTAATGGAACATGATCGTCAGCGCGAACTGGAGGCGCGACAGGAACGTAACGTCCGGATCCATGGTTGGCAGTTCTCAGCCTATGCGATTTGGCGCCCGAACGGGTGTCCTGTCTCAGCTCTGACCGGCGCGAAGACCGGCGAGTGATCAGCCGCCGCCCGCTACTCTGCCGTCTCGCAAGTACCTTTACCATTGCCGCACGGTCGTGGCTCGGTTTCCGAGCCGCGCGCGTCAGCAAGCGGTCAAGACACTTCAGAGGCAGCAGACTACCGGCCGCACGAACGCGCGAGCGCAAATGACATGCTGCGCGCAGGTTTCGGAGTCTCGCAATGGACGGCGTGCTACCCTGAGTTTCTCCCTGCCTTCCTATGCAAAAAACGAGTAACGTGGCGGAGTTGCAGGCAATTTGCCGCCGCGTGCGCCGCGACATCGTGGAGATGATAACGGCTGCGAAATCCGGCCACCCGGGCGGCTCGCTGTCGGCCGTCGAAATCATGGTGACCCTCCTGTTCGATGTGGCGCGGCACGATCCGAGCAACCCAAAATGGGCCGGCCGCGATCACGTCATCCTCTCGAAGGGCCATGCCGCTCCCGTCCTGTACTCGGTGATGGCGGAGGCCGGGTATCCCGATACGCCAAAACACGAGCTCAATACGCTGCGTAAGCTCGGTTCGATGTATCAGGGCCATCCCGACGTCCGCTTCATCCCCTCGCTCGAAGCCTCGACCGGTTCGCTTGGCCAGGGACTCTCGGTTGGTCTTGGTATGGCGCTCGCGGCGCGGCTCGACGGCCGCCCATCGCGTACGTTTGTGATACTTGGCGACGGTGAGAGTCAGGAAGGGCAGATCTGGGAAGCCGCGATGTTCGGCTCTTACCACAAGGTCGATAACATCGTCGCCATCGTCGATTACAACAAGATTCAGCTCGACGGCTTTGTGAAGGACATCATGGACCTCGAGCCGCTCGCGGCCAAATGGCGGGCCTTCGGCTGGCACACGCTCGAGCTCGACGGTCACGATATCGCGGCGCTGCAGGCCGCGTTCGCCGAAGCCGCCGCGACCAGGGGCAGGCCCACGGCAATCGTGGCGCACACCGTCAAAGGTAAGGGCGTGTCTTTCATGGAGAACAACCCGAAATACCACGGAATTGCCCCTACCGATAAGGAACTCGAGCTCGCGCTGCAGGAGATTGGTTAAGCGATGCCCACGAAGACCAAATACGAACTGAGGCTCGGGGCCGCCACGCGAGAAGCCTTCGGCAAAACGCTCGTCGAGGCCGGGCGCGAGAACAAAGACATCGTCGTCTGCGACGCCGACCTGTCAAAGTCGACTTACACGAACCTGTTCGCGAAGGAGTTTCCTGACCGCTTCTTCGAGTGCGGCATAGCCGAGGCCAACATGGTCGCGATCGGCGCCGGCCTCGCGTCGGCGGGCAAGATTCCATTCGTCTCGAGCTTCTCCTGCTTCGCCATGAACAAGGGCTTCGAGCAGCTTCGCGTGACCGTGGCTTATCCGCATACGAACGTGAAGGTCGTCGGCACGCACAGCGGCATCTCCATCGGCGAGGACGGGCCGTCGCAGATGAGCATCGAGGATCTGGCGCTCGCGTGCGCGCTGCCGGGCTTCACCGTGCTCTCGCCCGCCGACGAGGTTGCGACGACCGCGATCGTCAAAGCGGCCGCGAAGCATCACGGTCCGGTCTTCATCCGCACCGGCCGGGCAAAAGTGCCGGTCGTGCATGCCTCCGATGAGCAGTTTACGTTCGGCAAAGCGATCGAGCTTGTCGAAGGTACCGATGTCACGCTGATCGCCCACGGCCTCATGGTCGCCGAGGCGATCAGGGCCGCCGAGACGCTCGAAGCGGAAGGAATCAGCGCGCGCGTTCTGGACATGTTCACCGTCAAACCGGTGGACCGGGATGCGATTCGGCGAGCCGCCGCGGAGACGCGGGCGATTGTCGTCGCAGAGGAGCACCTGGTCGACAGCGGCCTCGGCGTCCGCGTAGCCCAGGCTGTCGCTGAGCTGCAGCCCTGCGTAATGGAGTTTGTCGGAGTGGAAAACACGTATGCCGAATCTGCCACGCCCGATCAGCTGCTTCGGAAATACGGGTTAGTGGCAGACAAAGTCGCTGAGGCGGCCCGTCGGGCAGTTTCACGCAGGCGGTAGGGCTGTAGTGACCGAGGCCCAGGGCGCGCTCAAACGATTGTTGCTCTCCACGATCCACGCACGAGACGCCGAGAACCAGCGGGTCTCTCGCAGGCTGCACGACGAAGTGGGGCAGGTCCTCAGTGCCGTCGGATTGCAGCTCGATGTTCTCAAGCTCGATTTCCGCGGCCAGCTTCCCGAGCTTTCCGCCCGCGTCGATGAGGTCCAGCGCGCGCTCGACCGTGCCGTTCAGGAGGTGCGCGCGCTGAGCTATGATCTCAATCCGGCGGTTGTGGAACGTGCGGGACTCCATTTCGCCCTCGACCGGCTGGTGGGGCGCTGGCGCACCGGCTTTGACGGTACCATCCGCCTCCTCTCGGACGCCTCGCTCCGCGTCCCCCTCCCGGTGGCCAACGCATGGTATAAAATCGCGGAGCACGCAATCGAGAACTCGGTTATGCATGCCGAGTGCACAAAGATCGAGGTGCACGTCCGCGCCGGTGCGAAATCGGCCGCGCTCGAGGTGCGTGACAATGGAAAGGGTTTCCCCGTCGATGAAACCCGGAGTCAGATTCCGGGACTGGGCCTGCTGCTCATAGAACATTACGCCTCAATGGCCGGTCTCCATCTTTCCATCCGCAGCAGCGCGGGTAAAGGCACCGCGGTCAGTGCGAAATACAACTCGGCCCCGCAAGGTGAATCAAGGGCACGCTCCAAATGACGATGCGTTATGACGTTCTCCTCGTTGATGATCACAAGATCATGCGCGATGGCATCAAGGCCATTCTCCGGCATGGCGACGAATTTCATGTGGTAGGCGAAGCGGAAAACGGCGCCGATGCCGTGCAGATGTGCCGCCGGTTGCGGCCGCACATGGTCCTCATGGACATCGGACTGCCCGGCCTGAACGGCATTGAAGCCACGACCGAGATTCTGCGCCACATGCCCGAGACTCGCATTGTGATCCTCTCGATGTACGATGACGAGCATTCGGTGGTCAGCGCTATTCGCTCGGGCGCGCGCGCGTTCGTGCTGAAGAAAGCATCAGACAACGATCTGCTCGATGCTCTGCGCACCGTCGCCAAAGGCGGGTCCTACCTCAGCCCTCAGGTCTCCGATCGGCTGTTGACCCGCATTCAGCGCGGTGATCTCGAGTCGAAGAATGTTCCTTCGGCGCTCGAGGGACTCTCGCCGCGCGAGCTGCAGGTACTGCGCCTCGTTGCCGAGGGCAAGACCAGCAAGGAAATCGCCGTCATGCTCGATCTCGGGTTGCAGACCGTGCGCAGCTATCGGAAAACCATGATGAAGAAGCTCGGCGTCAATAATGTTGCCGGGCTTACCCAGCTCGCTCTTTCGGCGGGGCTGACGCGCTTCCCTACCCCCGGTACGGAATCGACCCCGAGCGCCTGACGCGCGCGGCAACGCGTCGGTCCCGCGCTCCTCGGCTCTGTTCAGGTGCTGCCCGGTATTGCGCGGCACCGCTATCGCACGGCCCCATGCCACGTCATAATGTAGTAGCCGTGCATCCGATGCAGTCTCGGACAGCCCTGCCCGATGATCTCGAGGCCGTTTCCGCCCAGTTTGCGGCCAATGAGCAGGCGGCGCGGGAGCTCCTCACCGGTCTGACCCGCGAGCAGGCCAACTGGCGTCCTGACCCGCGACGGAGCTGGAGCGTGGTCCAGTGTATCGACCATCTGGCCCGCACCAATGACGTCTACGGCTCCGCGCTGACCGACGCCATCCAGCGAGCCGTTCTGCGCCGGCCGCCGCCGCGTCGTGGCCCGCTCGCTCCTGGATGGCTGGCACGAAAAATTCTCCGTTCAATCGAGCCGCCCGTCAGGCGCCATTTTGCCTCCCCGCCAATCGTCCTGCCGGAAGACACCCGCGAACCGCAGGAAGCCCTCGCCAGCCTGATCGAATCGCATGACAGCCTGCGGCGAATGATGGCCGACGCCGCGGATCTCGATCTGAATCGCATCCGCTTTCGAAACCCCTTCCTGCGTAACTGGAAACTCTTCAGCGTTGCCACCGGCCTGCTGGTGCTGCCCGCGCACGAGCGCCGGCATCTCTGGCAGGCGCGGAACGTCCGCGAGCGCCTCGCCGCCCGTTGAAGCCATCAGCCCCGCCGCCCCGCGAAAAGTCGAAACGCCGCCCGCGGTTTAGAATCAGGAAGACATCATGAACAGACGACACTTTCTTGTGACGACGGCCGCCGCGCCCGCGGCGTTCGCGCAGACAGCGGAGAAACGCGTGAGCACCGCGGTCATCGGCACCGGCAACCGCGGATCGTACCTGCTCACGAGCATCCTTGAGCAGCCAAACGCCAGAGTCGCCGCGCTCTGCGACACGAAGCCGGAGCGGCTCGACAAAGCTGCCACAGCCGCCGCCCGCCATAATCCGAAGACGTACAGCGACTGGCGGCGAATCGTAGACTCCAAAGACATCGACGCCGTGTTCGTCGCGACGCCGCCGCATCTGCACTCGGAAATGGCTTCGGCCGCGCTCCGGGCCGGAAAGCACGTTTATTGTGAGAAACCGATAGGCATCACGGTCGATCAGGTGAAGCAGCTCGTGGCGGCGGCAAAAGCCTCGAAGAATGTCTTCATGGCCGGACAGCAGATGCGTTCGCACCGGCAGCTCGGCGAGGCCATTCGAAAGATCCACGAGGGCATCATCGGCAACCTGATGATGGTCCGGGCGCACCGGTTTTCGAGCGAGGATCTCGATCACAACGGCGCCTCATCCGACTGGTTTTTCGACGTGAGTAAGTCGGGAGGCTATCTCATCGAGATGTCGGTCCATAATCTCGACCTGTGTAACTGGATCATCGGCGCCCATCCGAGCAGGGCCGCGGGCTTCGGCGGCATCCTGCGTTATAAGAATGACCCGCCGGGACGCACGATCATGGACGGCGGTCTGATCACCTACGATTACCCGAACGGTGTGAAGATGGCCTACGCTCTCGGCGTGTTTCATCCGAACGGCATGCCGGGCGGAGGGCAGTCTGTTGCCGTATATGGCGACAAAGCGGCGGTGGATCTCCTCTACACGACCAATATGTCTCCGCTTGGAGAACGCAGGCCTGTCCCCCGGCCGCTCGCCGAAAAGCAGGAGGAGCCGCCGCACGCGCACACCACCGCCTTCTATGAGTGCATCCTGAACGGTTCAAAGAACCCGGCAGATATCACGATCGGAGCCACCGCGGCGCTCACGGCCATCCTCGGGCATGAGGCGATGACAAAGGAGCGCGTCGTCAACTGGAAGGATTTCGGGATTCAGCTCTGACCGCCGCCGATCGCCGCCGGCAGCCCGGCTCCCTCCGCCGCTCCGGCGCTCGTATAATGAGGTGGTTCCGGCCATGCACGAATCGCACGACGACATCCCGGCGTTACGCGCGCGCATCGCCGCCCTCGAAGCCGACGCCGAAATCCGTGCGCTTCTCTGCGAACAGCTGCCGCTGGTCGGCTGGACCACCGACCGCGACCTCCGTTTCACCTCCACCTCGGGCGCCAATCTGCACCTGTTCGCACTGACTCCGGATCAGGTCGTCGGAACCACCATGGCCGAGTATTTCCGCACCGCCGACCCTGCTTACGCCCCGATTGCCGCCGCACGGCGCGCCCTCGCGGGCGAGTCGGTGCGCTACCAGCATGACTGGCTCGGCCGCAGCTACACGGTTTGTGTCGCCCCCCTGCGCTCGGCCGAGCTCGGAATTGTCGGCACAATCGGCATCGCGCTCGACGTCACCGACAACCAGCGCGCCGAAGAGGCGATTCGCGCCGGCGAGCAGCGCTATCGCGAGCTGTTCGAAAACGCAACCGACATGGTCTATACGCACGACCTGAACGGCCGCATCACTTCCATCAACCGCGCCGGCGAGCGCCTCCTCGGATATAGCCGCGCCGAGCTGCTGACCATGAACATCGAAGACGTCCTCGCGCCCGAGCACCGCGATCCGGCGCTCCAGATCATTCATCTGCGGCTGCGCGGGCAGGGGCCGGCCGCCTGCGAGCTCCATGCGCTCGCGCGCTCCGGCGAACGCCTGATGCTCGAGGTCAGCATGTCGGTGGTCCGCGGCTCCGACGGACTCGCCGCCGGACTGCAGGGCGTCTGCCGCGATCTGACGAACCGCAAACGCACCGAGGAGCAAATTCGCCAGACTCAGAAGATGGAGGCCATCGGCGTTCTCGCCGGGGGCATCGCCCATGACTTCAACAACCTGCTGACAGGCATCCTGGGCAATGCATACCTGCTGAAGGGCCGCACCGGAAGATCGGAGATTACCGCCGAAGCCGTTCACGGCATCATCGAATCCGCCGAGCGCGCCTCCCAGCTCACGCAGCAGCTCCTCGGCTTTGCCCGGCAGACCACGGGCAGCCCCAGGCCCATAGACCTTCACGAAATCATCCGCAAGGTCTCCGCGCTCGTCACCCGCACCTTTGATCCGCGCATCCGCATCGTGTGCTCCTTCCAGGCCGAGCGCGCCGACGTCATCGGCGATGCCGGCCAGCTCTACCAGGTCTTTCTCAACCTCGCGCTGAATGCTCGCGATGCCATGCCCGACGGCGGCGAGCTTCGCTTTTCGACCCGCATCCGCGACGGCGTGCTGGCCATCAGCGTCCGCGATACCGGCAGGGGCATCCCCGATTCCATTCGCAGCCGCATCTTCGAGCCGTTCTTTACCACCAAAGAAAACGAGCGCGGTGCCGGCCTGGGGCTGGCGATGGTTTACGGAATCGTCAGGAATCACGGCGGCACGATCGATGTGGAAAGCGGCGCCCGCGGCGGCACCGCGTTCCATATGACGCTTCCGGTGTCGCAAGAGCGAGCCGCGAATGCGCCGGAAACCGCGACTCACAAGGGCAGTGTGAAGCCGAGCCGCGGGCGGGTGCTGATCATCGACGACGAAGCTGTTGTCCGGCGGGTGCTCACCCGCATGCTGAACGAGCTCGGGTTTGAGGTCGTCGGCTCCGCTGACAGCATCGAGGGAATCGATATGTACCGCTCGGCGACCGCCGCCATAGACCTGGTGATCCTCGATATCGTCATGCCGAAGCTCGGCGGAGTAGAGTGTCTCGCGCGTCTGCGCGAGATCAATCCTGATATCCGCGCCGTCCTGTCGAGCGGTTACGATCCCGCCTCCGAGGTGCAGGAGCTGGTCGCGAGTGGTCTGGTCGCATTTCTGCCAAAACCATACACCATGGCGACGCTCGAGCACGTCGTTCGCAAGGTGCTGGAGACCAGGGCGGCTCTCACCGCATGACGCCCTTCTGCTGGCTCGGTTTCCCAGCCGCGTCCGCCGGTTTTCTGAGCCATGCCCGCCTCACAATCGCAGCACGCGGATTCCGCCGTTCGATGTCGTGAGATCGATAATCGGGCCCCCGCCACCGCCGATCGTCCCCTCGAGCGATGTCTTGCGCACTTCGCCCGCCCGCACCATCACCTCAAAATCCGTATCGATGCTTGAGTTCGACGTGTTCGCCTTCAGCGCGGCGCGCACATTCGACGGCAGCCGCACCGTGATGGAAGAATTCGACGTGCTCACATGCACGTCGTTATCGCGGAACTGATTCATCGTCAGCGTCACGCCGCCGTTCGAGGTCACAAGCCGGACCGGCCGCTGCGGTTCGGGATCGCTCAGCGTCACGTTCATGCCGGCGTTCGACGTCGTGGCATCGAGTATCCCGCGTACGTTGTCGGCGCGAACAGCTCCGTTCGACGTGCGAACCACCACGCTGCCTGTCACGTCGCCGATTTCGACGCTCGCGTTCGATGTCGTCGCTTCCACCGGCCCGCCCACGCGGTAAATCTTCAGCCCGCCGTTGGAGGTCCGCAGGCGTCCCCCGGCCGTCAGCGACTCGACCCGGATGCCCGCGTTGGAGCTTTCGATGTTCTCGAGAACCGCGCCGCGCGGCACCCGCATCACGTAACGAGCGCCCCAGGACCCGCGATGGCCCGACGGTCCGGCAGTGCGGATGCGAATGCTGTCGCCCGAGGCAACAACGTCGATTTTCAGCGCGCGCAGCGTGCCCTCGCTCGAAGCGTGTTTCGTCCCTGTGATCTGGACGTCATTCCGCTCCCAGCCCATGATCTCGACCCCTCCGTTCCGCGTCTCGAGGTAGATGCGTACGTTCGGGTTAACCTGATAGCTGTACTGGAAGTCCTCTTTGTACCGGTCCCAGTCGCCGAGCTCCCACTCATCGCAGCCAACCAGGAAGAGCGCTGCCGCGGCCACGCCGAACAGCCTTGCGTTCATCGACACACCTCCTGTGTTTTTCATCTACGTTACCGGCCGGGTCTTTGTTCCATGCTACGCTCCGAATTCTCCCTCAGGCATGACGTTTGACGTGGCTTTTGACCATCGGCCGGAAGGCCGCCCCCCGCTCAGGCCTCCCCAGCTCCGCGCATGAAGAAACTGCTTGCCCTGAACCGGGGCGAAATTGCGATCCGCATTCTGCGCGCCGCCACGGAGCTGGGG
>DASSSG010000047.1:0-3992 GCA_035708545.1 Bryobacteraceae bacterium
CGGCGCCATATCGATATTCAGCGCGAACTGCCGTGCCACGGTTCCGGCCCTGATCAGCCGCGGATACCGTGCCAACATCGGAATGCGAATCGATTCTTCATACGACGCACGCTTGTCACCCAGGCCGTGTTCACCCCAGAGATAGCCATTGTCGCTGGTGAAGACCAGCACGGTGTTATCGAGCTTGCCGGTCCGCTGGAGGACGTCGCGAATCCGGCCCACGCCTTCATCGATTGCAGCCAGACATCGGAGCTGGTTCAGAATGACCGCGTCTGCAGGCCCGGACTGGGTCCGGTTCTCGCCGCGCCTCTGCTGGGCCAGCGGAGGAAGTTCGCGTCGAAGAACCGGTTTGCCCTCGAGTGTGTCATTTGCGCTCGCCTCCCTGACGACCGTCTCGCCCCGGTACAGATCCTTGTGCCGATCGGCGGGCGTGAAGGGCCCGTGAACGGCTTTATGAGCGAGATACAGGCAGAACGGCTGGTCTCGCTTCCGGTCGAGAAATTCCGCCGCGTGATCGTTAAACACGTCGGTCACGTAGCCGGTACTCTTTACCTGCTTGCCGTCGACGTTCAGCGGCGGATCGGAATAGACGCCTTGTCCGCGGAAACTCACCCACCGATCGAACCCGGGGCGGGGCGCGTCGTCGTTACCCATGTGCCACTTTCCGACGTAGCCAGTTTCGTAGCCTGCATCGTGGAGAAGGCGCGGGAACGTGATCAGTTGGTGGCTGTGCACGTTATGGTTCGTATTGTCGCGAATCCCATGCGTGTGCACGTACTGCCCCGTCAGAAAGCTGCCGCGCGAGGGCGAGCACAGTGGTGTGGTGACGAATGTATTCGCGAAATTGACGCCTTCGCGCGCGATCCGGTCGATGTTCGGGGTTTTAACGAAAGGATGACCGGTGCACGCGAGCGCGTTGTAGCGCAGGTCGTCTACCAGAATGAATACGAAGTTTGGCCGCGACTGGGCAAGAGCGGCTGTAGCCCCCGCCGCGCCACTCGAGAGTAACTCGCGTCGTGTAAGGACCATATGTTACGGTTTCGAAGAGCCGCATCACGATTATATATGCTGCCTGCGTGCGGGCCAGGGTCGCCTGCGGGTGCGTCCGCAGGGCTCCTGCCCTGAACGGACATGATCGGGGGAGATCCATCCACCGCGCGGCTAACGCCCGGCGTGCCCGTATTAGCCCCGGTTACTGCCAAACGTGAACTGCGCGCGGAGTTACGATTGAAGTCAGATATGCGCGCGGTTATCCTCTGTATTCTTCTTGCCGTGCCTGTCGCCGCACAACCTCGCCTGTTGCTTCAGGCGGACGACTTTACCCGAATCAACGAAGTCGCGGCCTCGCGCAGATGGGCTGCCGATGCACGAGCCTCGATCATTCGCGTCGCGCAGGAGTGGCCACAGGCCCATCTCACCCGGTACGGATTGCAGGAACTCGCGCTGCCACCGGAGGGTGGCCAGTGGACGTTATGGTATGTCTGCCCCGTGCACGGCGTCGGCCTGCAGTACACGGCTCCCAACACACACACCTGCCCGGTGGACAAGAAGACATTGAGCGGCTGGCCGTACGACCAGGTAATCTACGCGAGGCGACATTCGGAGCTGGCCGGCGCGGCACGCGATAACGCGCTGGCGTTCCGTCTGACCGGAGGGCAAACCTATGCAGCCGCGGCGGCATGGATTCTGAAGCAGTACGCAGGCCGGTATCTGACGTACCCTCTCAAAGATGTAAATAACAGGATCACAAACAGCGCCGCGCGCGCATCGGCGCAGACCCTTGATGAAGCCGCCTGGCTGATACCACTCGCCTGGTCATACGATCTGCTGTCCGGCACGGACGTCCTGTCGGCATCCGAGCGGGCCGATATCGAAAACAATCTCCTGCGACCCGCGGCCACCGTCATTCAGCGCAATGACGCGGGGATCAGTAACTGGCAGTCCTGGCATAATGCGGCGATCGGCGCTGTCGGCTTTGCGCTCGAGGACGGCGCGCTCATCAATGCAGCAGTGGATGGCAGAAGCGGGTTCCGCTTTCAAATGAGCAACTCAGTCATCGGAGAGGGATTTTGGTACGAAGGTGCATGGGGGTATCACTTCTATGCCCTCGATCCGCTGGTCCAGCTTGCCGGCATGGCTGCCCAACACGGCATCGATCTTTGGTCCGTGCCGGGGCTTCGGGGAATGTTCTCGGTGCCTCTTGAACTGACGTTCGCCGATGGAGCCCTGCCCGCACTCAACGACAGCAGACCGCAGAGCCTGTTCGATCACGCACGCCTGTACGAGCATGCTTATGCGCGATTCGGCGATCCGTTGTTTGCCGCGGTTGCGGGCCGCCGCTCGCGAGGGCGCGACGCACTGTTGTGGGGCGCCGCCGACCTGCCCGACGCGAGCCTTGCAGAACTGGGCGCTCGCGTGTTCCCGGATTCCGGTTACGCCGTGCTGCGCGCGCCTCAGGGCGATCACACGGTGACGATGAAGTTCGGCCCGCACGGCGGGTGGCATGGACACTATGACAAGCTTGGGTTTGTTTCGTTTGCGCTCGGCGGAATCCTGGGTGTCGATCCGGGAACCCAAAGCTATGCAGCTCCGACCCACAACACCTGGGACAAGGAGACAGTTGCGCACAACACTGTCGTGCTGGACGAGAGAAGCCAGTCGCCCGCAACAGGGAAACTGCTGTGGCAGGACCTGACGGATCAGTACAGCGCCGCGAGCGCGGACGCTGGTCCTGTGTACTCGAACGCCACACTCGAGCGGACGCTGCTCGTCACTCGAGAATATGCACTCGACCTGTTCAAGGTACGGACCACCGACGGATCCACTCACAGGATTGACTGGGTTTATCACAATTCCGGGGAACTGACGCCGGCTCTGGATGTCAGCGCTTACGACGGCTTTGGGAAGTCCGGCGGATATCAGCATCTCAGCGGAAACCGTGCTGCGGTCTCGGATTCCGACTGGACGGCCGTGTTCGATGCGAGTGCGAAAACTCCGGCAACCTACTCCTCGGTTTACGCGAGTTCGCCGAACGTCAGCGGCCGCTTTGAGTACAGCGCCGATCAGGCGTCGAGCGGCCGGGTCTCGGGCAGGTTGTCGTACGATTTCCGCGGCGACGGTTATCTGCTGTTCTCCGCTCCCGTCGTGAAGCAACTGCCGGCTGTGGTTCCCTCGGGATTGAAGCTGATGCTGTTCGGTGACGGCTCCGGGCACCGGCTGTCCATGCGGCTGAACGATGCCACTGACGAACGCTTCACGATCGGTGTCGGGCCCATAAACTGGCATGGCTGGAAAGAGGTCGAAGTGCGTCAACCCTCAACCTGGTCGCACTATCTGGGCAACAACGACGGAATAGTAGATCTTCCGATCCGCAGCGTAACTCTCGAGGTCGGACGCGTCGCAGGCAGTCGCGAAACGGGGAGCCTGTATGCAGACGACATTTCAGTCCTGTTCCCGGAGGATGCCCCGGTCGTGGTCGCGGACTTCGAACTACCTGTGCGCAGACTGCGCGTCTGGATGCTCGGCGAGCCTGGGACTACCGTGATCACCGGAGACGGCCTGGGGCCGGATCTGCTGAAACCGGTGCCGTTCGTCATGGCACGCCGTTCGGCGGCCGCCACGGAATTCGCGACGCTGCTCGAGCCCTGGTCGGACGCGCCTCGCGTCGTCGCGTTTGGTCGCGGGCCCGACGGCGAGTTCGTAGTTCAGGGTGGCGATTTCGAGGACCGTTTCCGATTGGGCGCGACGGGCGTCATCGATTATCAACGCCGCTGAAGTCATGAGCCCGGCAGTGTGGCCGGCGATCGGTTATTTCTCCGCGATCGTCAACCAGGCCTGCGTACCGGCCTGCGAATCGAGCGGCTGATCTCCGGCTCCGATTCCAACCGCGATTCGAACGTTTACCTGTACACAGCGGCCAGCGTTGACGCCTCCAAATACCACGTCCGCGCTGCGCCCGGCAAATGAACGCGCTTACGCGTGCAGCGCCGATC
>DASSSG010000048.1:0-4604 GCA_035708545.1 Bryobacteraceae bacterium
GGCTTCGGGTTCTCTGGCCAGGCGCACGGCGGTTTCAAGAGCACGCCCCGCCGGCGCTGTTATGTCGGCCGTAAAGCCGGTCGTGCCGTCTGCATACACGAGTTCACCGAGACGTATCCGGACCGTGATGTTCTCGGGCAGTCGAATGCTCGCAGCAGGTATAAATGCCGCATCCGTCAGCGGGCCGTCGCTGACGATGCGCGCACGGCCACTCGCCTGCAAGGCAACCGCGGCGGCCGGAATCGCTGTATTGGAGCTGACCACGAACACGGCTGGCACGTCCTTCGAAGCGCCATCAGGACGAACGATTCGGCCGTCTATCACGGAAAAGCCGGAGTAGTAGCCGCCTGAGCCGAAGCCGTCCGCCGGCGCATACCCGGAATGGAATCGCATGCGATAGCCCGGGCCTGTGACGGGCCTGGACGTTAGCCTGGCAAACACGCCCGCAAAAGATAACGCGTACTCCGACTCCGGAGACGCCGCTCGCATGTCAAACACAACGGCGCGGGCCGCTCCGATCTGTTCATTGAGTTTGCGGAGTGACTGCGCCATCCCGTTCCAGTCGCCCGAGGCAGGTATGGTGATAAGCAGAACACCGTCAGGTTCGGTCTGCGACGTAATCGAGGCGCCACTGGACGGACCCCGCTTCAGAGGCTCCGCGATCCGGGTGACTGGATCGTTCAGCGCCTTCAGCAGATCGCCAATCGCTGCTGCATAGGCCGCTTTATCCTGCGCGGCAGTGATCTTCGGGAGCGCCTCGATCAGCGCGCCATCCCAGTCGATATCGCGGTACGCCAGGTAGGGATGGAAGAACTTGACCGCGGCCCAGAGCCTCGCCGTGCCCGTGATGCGGTCGAGACGGAGAGACTCTCGATCCTGCACTGAGGCATACTGCGCCCAGGCCGTCCCGGCCGCGAGGACGGCTGTAAGCAGAGTTGTAGCGCGCATAGCGCTACAGCATACCAGCGACCGCGTTGACGAGAATGAACACGAGGCCGATCGGGATCAGGTACTTCCAGCCGAAATTCATGAGCTGGTCGTAACGCAGGCGGGGGAAGGTGCCGCGGAACCAGATCAGCGCATAGACGAAGATCGCGATCTTGGTCAGAAACCAGAAGACCCCAACAGCGGCGGCGTTGGCGGCCGGGATCGTGAACAGCGCGCCGAGCGCGATCAGACCGACGCCGATCGCGATCAGCAACAGGCGCTGCACGGGTACGTTCAGGCGGCGAGCGAGGTAGAAGCAGCTCGCGCCGGAGCCGGCGAAGACGAGCAGCGGTGCGCCGTAATTCAGCGGGATGTCCAGCCAGGCGACGTTCGGGAACGGCCGCAGCCAGCCGCCCAGAAACAACGTCACCGCCACTGCCGAGACTACGAAGATATTTGCGTACTCGGCAAGCATGTAGAGCGCCCAGCGAAACCCGCTGTACTCGGTGTGAAAACCGGCGACGAGCTCGGATTCGGCTTCGGGCAGATCGAACGGCGCGCGGTTGGTTTCGGCGACGCTTGCGATGAAGTAAATTACGAATGGCACGAGCATCAGGCCGAAGTTATCGAAGGCCAGCCAGAGCCCCCGCTCCTTCTGCACGTTGACCATCTGCACCATGCTGAGAGTGCCCGCCGCCATAACGCCGGACACGAGAGCAACGGCGAGCGCCACCTCATAACTGACGAGCTGGGCCGCGCTGCGCAACGCACCGAGCAACGGATAGTGCGAGTTCGAGCTCCAACCGCCCAGAATGATCCCGAGAATGCCGACTGCGCCCATCGCCGAGACGATGAGCAGACCCACGTTCACGTCGGTGATCCGGATATATTGCGCAAACGGGATAACAGAGAACGCGGTGAACGCAGTGAATACTGAGATGATCGGCGCAATCCAGAAGATCAGCTTGTCGGCGTTGGCGGGGACGATATCTTCCTTGATCAGAAGCTTCACTGCATCGGCGATCGGCTGCAGCAGACCGTGCGGCCCGACGCGCATGGGCCCGAGACGGACCTGCATATCGGCCAGCACCTTGCGTTCGACGAGGACGATGTAGCCCGCTACCAGCGGAAAGATTCCCACGATCACCATCATGATGATCAGCGGTACGGTCAGCGGGTGCTGCAATACGCTCTGGAGCACTTGTTTACCTTCCAATAACCTGTGCGAACCGCAGGAACGGTTCCGGGTAGATGCCGATCGCGAGCGTTGCGATCGCGCAGGTGATGATCGCCAGTCGGAAGCCGGGACATCCCACGGCCGTCGCGGGTTCCAGGTTTGCCGCGGGCTCCCCCATGAACATGCTCTTGACGATCCGGAAATAGTAGTAGAGCGCGACGGCGGCGAACACCACCCCGATTACGGCGAGGGTGATGTGACCAGTCTCAATCAGCGCGAAGAAGATGTAGTACTTCCCGATGAAACCCGCGGTGGGCGGGATGCCCGCCAGAGACAACAGGAACAGCAGCATCCAGCAGGCGTAGGCCGGATGCCGGTGGAACAGGCCGTTGAAGTCCTCAATATCTTCTGCGGGAACGGTTTCAGTGCGGAGTGCGGTGCGGACCTCCGCGAGTTCCATTACCGCCCGCCCGCTCGCTGACGATCCCGCTTCCGACACGGCAGCATACGCGGGAACCAGCGTTTCCGTGTACTCACGCCTGCGCTGTAATGACGCCACGATGAAGAAGGCGCCGAGCGTCATAAATGCGTATACGCCCAGGTACACCGCAATGCCTTTCAGTCCGGTTGGATTCCCCGCGATCAGGCCGAGCAGGATGTAGCCCGCATGCGAGATTGAGCTATAGGCGAGGAGCCGCTTCACGTTCGTCTGGGTAATCGCCGCAAAGTTCCCGATGACGAGACTGGCCACGGCCACTCCGCTGAGCAGCGGAACCCACAGGTCGCGCGCGGGCTGGAACGGCCCCATGAACATGCGAACCAGAAACGCGAACGACGCCGCCTTCGAAGCAACCGACAAATATGCGGTTACCGGAGTCGGCGCGCCTTCGTACGCATCAGGCGCCCACATGTGAAACGGCACTGCCGAGACCTTGAACAGCAGGCCGACGGCGGTCGTGATCATCGCGAACGTGACCATCAGGTCGAGCGCGCCTCGCTCGCCGACGGCCGCGGCGATGTCACGGAGCTTCGTCGAGCCCGCGATGCCGTACAGCAGGCTCATGCCGTAGGCCAGGAACCCGCTCGAGAAAGCTCCCAGCAGCAGATACTTCATCGCCGCCTCGTTCGAGCGCTTCTCATGCCGATTGAACCCTACAAGCACGTAGAAGCTGATGGCCATCAGCTCCAGCCCGACGAAGAGCGTAATCAGGTCGATGCCGGTGGCGAGGAAGTACATGCCCGAGTTCGCCAGCAGAACGAGTCCCGAAAGTTCGCCGAGATTGTCGCCCTCGCGCGATTCCTGCATCCTCGTCCAGCGGGCGGAGATGGCAAGCACGAGGGCGCTCGCGGCCAGAAACAGCCAGTTGAAGAACAGCGCGAAGCGGTCGATAACCAGTGAACCCTTAAAGGCCGCGATCTCGCCCGCAGGCGTGGTCGCGATGTACTGCCCCTGGCGCACGAGCGACACGCCCGTGAACACCAGTCCGGTGATGGCGAACGGCACCAGCCAGCGCCGCATCTCCCGCGTCTGAAACACGAAGAAGTCGAACAGCAGCACCGCGCATCCGAACAGCGCGAGCATGATGGCCGGCAGCAGTGCGAAATGATCGGTTGCTGTGTAGAACTGGTTCATCGGTTTGTCGTTACGTGTGCAGCAGGTAGTGCCGCCTGCTGCGCGCCGGAAGCGGGTTTTACCCGCTGGACGATGTTCGCTACCGGCTTATTCAGGATGTCGAAGTACGGCTTCGGATAGATGCCGATCCAGAACGCCCACGCGATGAGCGGAGCGAAATAGGCCAGCTCGCGCCAGTTGAGATCGGGCAGATTGCGGTTCTTCTCGTTCGTGATCTCGCCGAGCATGGTCCGCTGGTACAGCCACAGCAGGTATGCGGCACCGAGCACCACGCCCGAGCCGGCCAGAATCGCCCACCACTTGTTCGCCAGGAACGCGCCCTGCAGAATCGTGAACTCGCCGATGAAGCCGTTCAGCAGCGGAAGGCCCGCCGAGCTGAACATGGCGATAGCGAAGACAATGGCGTATTTCGGCATGACGTGGCCCAGGCCGCCGTATTCGGCGATCTCGCGGGTGTGCCGCCGCTCGTAAATTACGCCCACGATGAGGAAGAGCATGCCCGTCGAGATGCCGTGATTAATCTGCTGGAGCACGCTGCCCGCGATGCCGGCCTGATTGAACGCGAACAGGCCGAGCGTGCAGAACCCCAGATGGCTGACCGACGAGTAAGCCACCAGCTTCTTCCAGTCCTTCTGCATCAGGCTGACGAGAGCGCCATAGATGATGGCGATGATCGACAGCGTCACCATCGTGAGCACGACGTATCGTGTGCTGCTTGCATTCGGCAGCAGCGGCAGCGAGAAGCGCACGAACCCGTATGTACCCATCTTCAGGAGAATGGCTGCCAGGATCACCGAGCCCGCTGTGGGAGCCTCGACGTGCGCGTCAGGAAGCCAGGTGTGGAACGGGAACATGGGCACCTTGATG
>DASSSG010000049.1:0-2015 GCA_035708545.1 Bryobacteraceae bacterium
TGGTTCCACATCTGATCACTCATGAAGCGACACGGGCTGAGGCTTTCGCGGACGAGGCGATCGCGCGCGGGCATGAGGGGATCATGGCGAAGGCTCGCGATGCGGCTTACGCGGCCGGCGCGCGCGGGCAATGCTGGCTGAAGGTCAAGAAGGCGCGAACCCTCGATCTGGTCATCCTTGCGGCCGAGTGGGGGCACGGACGACGGCACGGCTGGCTCAGCAACCTGCATCTGGGCGCCCGCGATACCGAAAAAGGCGGCTTCGCGATGCTGGGCAAGACCTTCAAGGGACTTACCGATGAGATGCTGCAATGGCAGACGGAGCAATTACTGCGGCTGGAGATTGCGCGCGACAGTTACACGGTGTATGTCGAGCCTAAGTTAGTGGTTGAGATTGCGTTCAACGAGATACAGGTTAGCCCGCGGTATGTGAGTGGTCTGGCCCTGCGGTTTGCCCGGGTGAAGAGGTACAGGACGGATAAGTCGCCGGAGCAGGCGGATACGTTCGCTACTGTGCAGCAACTGGCCGGAATCTCGCGCTGAAGTGGCGGAGGAAGTCTGGCTGCCAGACGATCTCGAAGCCGCGTATCTGATCGCGGCGCTCATTCACTTCGAGAATCGCTTCCACTAAATAGTCGATGTGACTTTGCGTGTAGACGCGGCGCGGGATTGCCAGGCGGAGGAGTTCGTGATGCGCGGCTTCGCCGAACATGACCGAGCCGATCTCGACGGAGCGCACGCCGGCGTGGCGATAGAGCTCGACTGCGAGCGCCTGTCCCGGGAATTGCGAGCGGGGGATGTGCGGAAGCATGCGGCCGGCATCGATGTAGATCGCGTGAGCACCGGGCGGCTGCACGATGGGCACCCCCGCTTCCGAGATGTGGCGGCCCAGGTAGGCGGTCGAAGCAATGCGGTATTCAAGGTATTCGGGCTGGAGGACTTCCTTCAGACCGACGGCGATCGCATCAAGATCGCGGCCGGCGAGTCCGCCATAGGTCGGAAAGCCTTCGGTCAGGATCAACACGGCTTTCTCCTGCGCGGCAAGCCGTTCGTTGTTCGTGCAGAGCAGGCCGCCGATGTTGGCAAAGGCGTCCTTTTTCGCGGAGAACGTGCAGCCGTCGGCCAGCCGGAACATTTTGCGGGCAATTTGCTGCGGCGTCCAGTCCGCGTAGTCCGGCTCCCGCTCGCGAATAAACCAGGCGTTTTCGGCGAAGCGGCAGGCATCGAGATAGAACGGGATTCCGTGCCGTGCCGTGACTTCGCGAACAGCTTCGATGTTCGCCATCGAGACGGGCTGGCCACCGCCTGAGTTATTGGTGACCGTCAGCATCACGAGCGGGACACGCTCCGGGCCTTCGCGGCGGATCACAGCCTCGAGCGCATCGACGTCCATGTTGCCCTTGAACGGAAGCATCGACTGCGTGTCTTCAGCTTCGGGGACCGGCAGGTCGATCGCGCGGGCGCGGTTGAACTCGATGTTCGCGCGAGTCGTATCGAAGTGCGTGTTGTTCGGCACGATGTGACCCTCGCGGCAGAGGATTCCGAAGAGGATGCGCTCGGCGGCGCGGCCCTGATGAGTGGGGATGACGTGGCGAAAACCGGTGAGATCCCGGACGACCGATTCCAGCCGGTAGAAGCTCTCGCTTCCGGCGTACGATTCGTCGGCGCGCATTACAGCCGCCCACTGTTCGGTGGACATTGCGCTGGTGCCGGAATCCGTGAGCAGGTCGAGGAGGATATCGGTAGCGTGCAGCAGGAAGAGGTTGTAGCCGGCTTCGGCGAGGAGGCGGTCACGTTCGGCGGGCGTGGTACGGCGGAGGGGCTCGACGGCTTTGATTCTGAACGGTTCGATTATGGTCTTCACGCGTTTTGTGCAGCACCGGCGGTGCAACGTCCGGGTTGGGGGATGCACATAATCTGATAGGCGGTCTGAGAGGTCGCACCGGCCTGCGAGGCTGCCCACGGATATAATAGGTTCGTTTTTGCTACAGGAGCACAGGAGTACCACATGAACAG
>DASSSG010000050.1:0-3805 GCA_035708545.1 Bryobacteraceae bacterium
GAAACAGAGGCGCCGTACGTCATCGTACCGGTCGGACGGCCCCTCAGCCGCACGTCCTCTCACCGCTAGCTGCTTGACGGCTCCCGCAGAACGGCCTGTAATGGGAGAGCGAGCAGAACTGGAGGGAACAATGGCGAAAATCGATGATTCTGACCGCGAACGATCGGGTCTGCTGAAAGGTTCAGACCCACTCAAAGGCGTGCGCGACCGCCGTGTCTCGGCGAGCGCCGACGACGACAAGCGTGACAGCGATCGCGCCGATGACGATTCGACCGATACCGACAAGCGCGACACCGACATAATCGATCGCGGCGACAAACGCGACACGGACACAACCGACCGCGGCGATAAACGCGACCGCGATGGAAAGGACTAGTCACGACCCCGGCGCGCGCTACCGGCGCCACTGCCCCGCAGGATCTGGCGGCGCTGCTGGCGCCCGAGGACGCTGTATCGTTCCTGCGAACCTGCTGGGGAGAGAAGTTCCGGCACGTCCCCGGAACTCCCGGCAAGTTCGCCGGTTTGCTGCCCTGGGCTGAGCTGAATCGCATTCTCGAGCAGCACCGGTTGGAGCCGCCGCGGCTTCGCCTCACTCGCGAAGGCCAGCCCGTACCTGCCAGCGGCTTCCTTGATTACCAGACCAACCGCCGCAGGAGCGGTCAACCGATCCCGCGTCTCCGCGCGCAAGACCTGGCCGAGCAACTCCGCAACGGCGCCACGCTCGTGCTCGACGCCGTGGACGAGCTGTACGCACCTGTAACCGCGCTCGCGGAAAATCTCGAGCGTGAGTTTCATGTATACGTGCAGGTGAACGCTTACGCGGGGTGGCAAACATCGCACGGCTTCGATCTGCACTGGGATGACCACGACGTGTTCATCGTTCAGGTCGCCGGCCGCAAGCAGTGGAAGGTCTACGGAATGACGCGGCGGTACCCACTAGCGCGCGACGTCGAGCCGGCAGACGATCCTCCCACCGAACCGTTGTGGGAAGGCCTGCTGCGGGAGGGTGACCTCCTCTATATCCCGCGCGGCTGGTGGCATGTCGCGACGCCGCTTGGTGAGCCGACACTGCACCTTACCGTGGGCATCAGCAATCCCACGGGAGCGGAGTTTCTCTCCTGGTTCGTGGACCGGCTGCGCGAAAGCGAGGAGGTTCGGCGCGACCTGCCGAGATTCGCCCCTCCCGAGCAACAGGCCGTGTATTCCGAACGCCTGCGTACGCTGCTGGCGAACGCCTGGTCCCCCGATCTCATGCGCCAGTTCCTGGATGAGCTCGACGCGCGAGCGCAACCGCGCGCCCGGATCGGGCTGCCGTGGACTGCGACGCTCGCCGTGCTTCCGGTTGATGCCACGGCATACCGCGTGCGGTGGAGCGGAGCGCGGCCGTTATCGATTCAGCGCGACGACGCTGCGGGGGAAATCACGGTCGACGCGAACGGGCGGCGGTGGCGCTTCGCCGCAGCCGCCGAGCCGATCCTGAAGCTGCTCGCTTCGGGCCACCCGTGTTCGAAGACCGAAGTGTACGCGGTGTGCCACGGGATTCCGGCTGCGACGGTCGATGCGTTCCTGAAGGAGTTGGTGGTGAACGGTCTCGCCGTGCTGCTGCCCGGCACATGAGTGCCGGCCGTTTCTTCTGCTCGGACGCATCTCGCGCTAACGGCGAACAAATCTACGGAACGGTCGCGCATATTGATTCCTGGCTTCTGATCGAATATCCTGGGGCGTGGCGGCCGTACGCCATTTCCGACAGCGCGCTCCCCGACGGTGTGAAACAGCAGCTCCGCGGAATGGCTCGGCATTCTCCCGGACAGCGACAGTTGTTTATCCGCCAGGGCTATCAGCGGCGTGCGACACTCCGGTGCTTCATCGCGGAGAGCCGGGAAGCGGATTCACGGCTGGCGTACTTCGACTTCGCCGATTACGACGAAATCGGGCGCTTCGATGCCGCTTCGGCAGTGCTTCGGGCCACTGACGAGACGATTCTGCTCGTATGCACGCACGGCACGCACGACAAGTGCTGCGCGAAGTTCGGCCGGCCCGTGTATGCGAGTTTGCACAACTGCGCTCCGGAACGTACCTGGGAGTGTACGCACGTGGGGGGCGATCGCTTCGCGGGAAACGTCGTGTGCCTGCCGCATGGCATCTACTACGGTCACGTCGAGCCGGACGAGGCAACCATCCTCATCGACACACTCGCCCGCCGCGAGATCTGGCTCGAGAAGTACCGCGGGCGCTGTTGTTATCCCCGTGTGGCGCAGGTCGGCGAGTACTTCGTTCGGCACGAGATGGGCATCAAACGAATCGACGCTCTGCGGCTGCTTGGTATCGAGCGGACGCCCGCGAGCGGCTGGCGGGTACGGTTCGAGGCAGCGGAACCGGGGCAAACCTGCGAAGCCGAGTTCCGCACCGCGTCGCGGCACCTCTACCAGCCGTTGACGTGCAAGTCGGGCGCCACAGGTTCCATCCGGCAGTATGAACTCGTGCGTTGCCGCTGTCGGCCAAATGCAGGCGTCGGACTCGAGACAGGATGAGTGAACGCGGTGGTTGCCGCGCCGCACAGGAAGGCCCGGGTGGTGGGTGTTTTCCCCCATGCCCTCGACTCGCCTGAATCCTCCCTCAGGCTGCTGTGTCAATACACACAGTGGCGGCTGTGCGGGACTGTACCCCGTTTCCTGACAGGCAGTTACGGTTGGCACCTCAGTTGCTAAAGATCAGGTGAAAACCTAAGCCGTCGGGCGCTATACTAAACATATTCGAGGAATTATGAAGACTTACGCCAAGTTCGGCATCCTCGTCGTGGTCATCATCGGCACGCTCGTGTGGCTTGCGATCGGCGGTATCAACGAAACGAAGTCCTACTACAAGACCGTCGCGGAAGTGAACGCGATGGGCAGGAGCGCCGTCGATAAGGGCCGAATCCGCGTCGCGGGTGATGTCGAAGAGGGGTCCATCCGCCGGAATGGCAAAGAAGTCTACTTCAGCCTCAGGCAGGAAAAGCTCCTGCTGCCCGTCGTTTACACGGGAACCGAACCGCTGCCCGACACGTTCAAGGACGGCGCGCAGGCGGTAGCCGACGGCAAGATGCGCGCCGACGGTACCTTCCAGGCTACCCGCATCCAGGCGAAGTGCGCATCGAAGTACGAAGCAAAACCGGGGCAGAAGCGCCCAGTGGCCGACGTACGCAAGGCTGCCCTCTAAGCGGCACGCCGCTCAGACAGGAAGTGTATGGAGAATCTTGGAGCACTGGCGATCTTATTCGCCTTTTGCATGGCGATCTACGCGATCGCCGGCTCACTTGTCGGCAAATGGAAGAATAACGAGTTCCTGACCGTCAGCGCCGAGCGCGCCGTCTATGCCATCTGGTTTCTCGTAACACTTGCGTCGGGCATTCTCGTATACGCGCTGATGACAGGCGACTTTCGACTCGCCTTCGTGGCCGCGCATACCGACACCGCGATGTCGCCGATCTTCAAGCTGACCGCGTGGTGGGGCGGACAAGAAGGCTCGCTGCTTTTCTGGACATTTATCCTCGCCTCCTATTCGTCGGTTGCGGTCTGGCAGAGCCGGAAGAAGTTCCGCGACATGATGCCGTATGTAGTCGCCGTGATGATGACGGTCATGGGGTTTTTCCTGCTCATGATCGGCTTCATCGCAAGCCCGTTCCAGGTGCTCATGCAGGGCCAGGGCATCGTGGACGTGGGCAACGGCAACGGCCTCAATCCCGCGTTGCAGTACTGGGCGATGGCGATTCATCCACCGTTCCTCTATCTTGGCTACGTCGGGTTTACCGTACCATTCGCATTCG
>DASSSG010000051.1:0-5595 GCA_035708545.1 Bryobacteraceae bacterium
GGCGGTCCCCGACCGGCCGGTCGAATCGCTGCCCGCGGGCGACACCGCCAGGCTCAACGCAGCCAGCACAGCGAGCTCGAGCAGCCGGCTGGGCGGATTACGCACAACGCAACTCGATCGTGCGCTGCATCTCGCGCAGCCACATCGCCTGAAAGAGCTGCAGTCGCTGTCCGATGACGGCAGCCAGATTCAGCGAGACGACGTAGCCGACGCCTGGGTATCTTGCGAAGTACTCGCGCAGTGCTTCGCGGGAGAGGGCGATCACGTGGGTATCGACCAGCGCGGTTGCGGTGAGCGTGAACCGGTAGGGCGGCATGAGCGCCGACCAGCCCACCGTCTGGCCGGCCGTGCTCTCTTCGACGAAGATTTCTTCAACCCGCCCGCGAACGTGGATCGGCAGTGTGAGTCTGATGCGTCCACGCTGAAGGATGAAGATCCGATCTGCGGTGTCGCCCAAATGGAACAGCTCCGTACCGCTGGCAATCGTCAGGCCGACGCCGAGCGCGAGCGCACCCTCGATCTCCTCGGTCGCGAGTCCCTTCAGAAGGTCTGGTTCTCCGTTGGTCATGTCTGGCTACCTTTCTTGGTCATGTCTGGCTACCTTTCAGTGAACGAGCGGCGACGTCGTCCGGCTGTGCAGCGAGGCTGACGCCGGACTCTCCAGGAACGACTCGGCGGCGGCCTGCTCGAGCCGAACGTGGCTTTCAATCTGAAGCAGCAGAACCTCAAGGGGTACCTGATACTGCAGGGCGGCGGGAGCGACGACCTCATCGGCAAAGAAGCGAGTCCGGACGGGCGCCGGTGCAGGCTTCTGTTCGGCGACCTCCGGCTGTCGAGTTTCCTCATGGCGAGTTGCGGCGCTGAAGGCGAGGCAGGTCACTGCCATGCCGAACAGAGCGAGGCACGCGACCATCAGAAAGAGTTCCATAGCTGCTCTCCGTTTCGGCTGCCGAAGAAGCATGTGAGTTGCCAGCACACAAATCTGCGGAATTCCGTGAAAATGGGCCATGTGACTGAATCGCGCGGTCGCGGCGCCTGCCAGAATGGCCGATTGCCCCTGACGATCAGTCATATTGACGGGCCGCCTGTTGTGTGCCATGATGCGGCCATCCAGGAAGTGGTGCCGCTCCGTTGAACACGCAGTGTTCGGGCCTGCCTGGTCGAGCCCGGGCCGGCCGCGCGGTTACGGTTCGGTTCGGTAATGCCGCATGAGACTGCGCTTTGCGAGCATGACGCTCGGCATGACCGCGGGGGTTACCGCGGCTGTCCTGGTCGCCTGCGGCGCCGCTGCCTATATTTACTCAACGCATCATTTCGAGAGCCTGCTCGAGACAGCGCGAGTGGCCGCCGTCGCCAAGGGAGATCTGATTCGCGCCGCGCTCGAGCATCAGATGATCGAGAACGACCGCACACTCATCTCGCGTATGGTCGACAGCTTCGGGAAGCAGCCGCGCGTCGAACAGGTGATGCTCCTCGATCGGCACGGTGCCGTGCGTTATGCGAGCCGGACACCTGCGGCGGGGGACGAGTTGCGGATCGAGTCGCCGACCTGCCAGGCGTGTCACCGCCTGCCACCCGAACAGCGCGGCTCGAGCCGCGTAATCGAGACGCGAGGCGGGACGGTTCTCCGGACTGTCGTGCCGATACACAACCGCCAGGCGTGCCATGGATGCCACAATCCGGGGCACAGGATCAACGGAATCCTGATTCTCGATTACGATACGCGCGAGATCCAGGCAGCCATGACGCGGGACCTGCGCTGGATGGTCGCTGGTACGGGGGCGCTGACGCTGCTGCTGGTCGGCGCGATCGCGGTTGTGATCCGCGTCGTGGTGGTGCGCCGGCTGCAACGCTTCGAAACCGTGGCGCGGATGATCGCCTCAGGCGACCTCCAGCGGCGCGTGCCTGCGGAAGGCACGGACACGCTGGCATGGCTCGCGCGCGAGTTCAACACCATGGCGGATTCCGTGACCGGACTCGTTGGCGAAGTGCAACATCAACGCGAGCGGCTCGAGACGGTCATCAACAGCATTGACGACGGAATCGTGGTTCTGGACACCCACCGGAACATCATCGCCGCGAACGATGCATTCCTGCAGCGCGCCGGACATTCGCGCGAAGAAATGCTGGGCTGCTGTTGCCGTGACAAGGCGCCGGCCGCATGCAATGCGGCGGATTGCCCGACGCTCCAGTGCCTGCGATCAGGCGCGCGCCAGGTCCGCATAGCCGAGCACCGCAGACGGGATGGCCGGGTTGCGTGCGAGGAGATTCATGCCTCGCCGATTCTGGACGATTCCGGCAATCTGACACACGTTGTCGAAGTCTGGCGCGATATTTCGGAACGCCGCGCGGCGGAGGCACACCTGGCGGAATCGCACCGCCTGGCTTCACTGGGCTTCCTTGCGTCCGGTTTCTCTCACGAGCTGAGCACTCCGCTTGCGACCGTCCTCACGTGCGTTGAAGGCATTCTGCGGGAGGCGCCCGCGAACGCGAACGGCGAATGGTCGCGAATCACCGAGAATGCGTCAATTGCCCGCGAGCAGGTGCTGCGCTGTCGCGGCGTGACGCAGCATTTTCTGCGCATGTCGCGCGGCGGGTCATCGACTCCGGGCATCGTAAGACTCGAGGACGCGATCGCTGCCGTTGAGCGTCTGGTGCAGCCAACGGCGCGGGCGCATGCGGTGAATGTCGAGATTGTGGCCGGCGCTCCGACCGTCCATGTCCGTGCCGATGAAGCGGAACTGCAGAACGTGCTCATAAATCTCCTGCTGAACGCGATTCAGGCTTGCAAACCAGGCGGCAAGGTGGTTGTGACACTCGAGGGTGGCGATGAGGTCCGCATTCGTGTCATGGACAACGGCTGCGGAATCAGCGCTGATAATTTGAAGCGCATTTTCGAGCCGTTCTTCAGCCTGCGGCAGAACGGCACCGGCCTGGGATTGTTCCTGTCTCTGAACTGCGTTCGCCGGTGGGGTGGAGACATACGAGTCCAGAGTCAGGAGGGGCAGGGTTCGATGTTCGAGATCATCCTGCCGGTATGCGGGGCACAGGAGATCACGCTCTGAAGCCGCTCGCGTCTGTTCTGCTGGTTGACGACGACGCAGCATTCCGGCAGGTCATGTCGGGCGAGCTCAAGCGGGCGGGGTATGACGTAGTCGCGGTCGGCACCGGCGAGGAAGCAGTGCGTAAAGCGGCGCAGACCGAGCCTCACGTTGTCCTGCTTGACCTGCGGTTGCCGGGCATCACAGGGCTGGAAGTGCTGAAGGCTATTCGGGAGGGAAGCCCCGGCTCCGAGGTGATCATGCTCACCGGGCACGGCTCGATCGATACGGCAATTGAGTCGATCCGAATGGGAGCGTTTGATTACGTTGTCAAGCCCTCTCCGCTCGACGAGCTTCAGGTCAGAATTCAGAGGGCGATCGAGCGGCGGTCGCTGCGGCACAGGGCGAATCTGCTCGAGCGAGGATTGACGCCACCCGATCTCAGAAGCTCGTTCATTGGGGACAGTCCGCAGTTTCGTGAGCTTCTGCAGTTGATCGAGCGGGTGGCGCCGAGCGATTCGACGGTGCTCATCACCGGCGAGACGGGTTCCGGCAAGGAGATGGTGGCCAAGCTCATTCATGCGCGGAGCGCGCGGCGGTCACGGCCGTTCGTAGTTGTCGAATGCGCGGCGCTGCAGGAGAGTCTGTTGCAGAGCGAGCTGTTCGGCCACGAACGGGGCGCGTTCACGGGCGCCGAGCGCAGCAAGCCGGGATTATTCGAGGTGGCTAACGGCGGGACGATTTTCCTGGATGAAGTCGGCGAGGTAAGTCAGACCACGCAGACAAAGCTGTTGCGGGTGCTGGACACTTCGACGTTTCGGCACGTTGGCGGCACGGCGGAAATTCATGTCGACGTGCGGGTGCTGGCAGCGACCAATCGGGACGTGGCGGCGATGGTGCGCCAGGGGTTGTTTCGAGAGGATCTGTTCTACCGGCTGAGTACCATCCAGATCGAGATTCCACCACTGCGGCAGCGGGGCAGCGACGTCGAACTGCTGGCGCGCCACTTCGTGGGCGTGCTCAACGAACGCTTCGGGGCATCGAAGGAGATCAGCTCCGAAGCGCTGGCAGTGCTGCGCCGGCATAGCTGGCCAGGCAACGTTCGGGAATTGTTGCACGCGATTGAAGCTGCGATGGTCGTGTGTGACGGCGACCGAATCCTGCCGCAGCACGTGCCCCTGGGAATGCGCAGCGCGGCGGCGGAGGAGTTCAGGACGTCTGCCGACGGCGCGGAACTGCCGACGCTCGACGAGCTGGAAAAGCGGCACATCAGACGCGCGCTCGAGGCAGCCGAGGGGCATCGCGGGAATGCGGCAAAGATGCTGGGTATCAGCGAGCGGAATCTGTATCGGAAGCTGAAGGACTACGAGCTGGAGCCGTGATGACACATGCGGCGCGATTAGCCTTCAGAGCAGCTCGACCAGGCTCTCAGGACGACCCGAAACAGTAGATCTTGCCGTCCTGGGCGCCCACGACGATTCTGCCGGCCGCCAGAGCCGGCGATGCCGAGATACCGGCGCCCGCGTTGAACTCCCAGAGTTTCGTTCCTGATTTCAGATCCAGCACGTAAAGACGGCCGTCGTTGGATCCCACCAACACTCGGCCGTCTGCGACCAGTGGAGACGAATCAACGCGCGCCCGCGTAGTAAAAGTCCACACGGTCCTGCCGGTTTGCGCGTTGAGGCAGTGGATCAACTTGTCGCGGCCACCGAGAATCACGTTGCCGGCGATCAATGCCGCGCTCGAGTAGAACGGAAACTGGCGCTGCGGATGCTCGTAGCGCCAGAGGATGCGGCGCTTTGCAAGGTTGACGGCAAGCACGTCATTCTCGAAAGTCCCGAAGTATACATTCTGACCATCGTGAGCCGGCGAGGCGCCGGTGTACGCGCCGATCCTGATCTGGTAAGCCTGCGTGCCGCTGTCGATACGAATGGCGCGCAGGAACCCATCACAGCCGGCGATGAATGCGAGCCCGGCCGAAATGGCAGCGGTTGCGTGCACCGGACCGGCCGTTTCGAAGCGCCACACAAGGGTTCCCCTGCGCGCATCCACGGCGTATAAATGCCCATCGTAGGAGCCGATGAGGACTTTGCCGGCCGTGACGATCGGAGAGGACTTGATCTCAGCGCCGGTCCTGAACGTCCACAGCCCTTTTCCATCGGCTGCACTCACGGCGTGCAGCACACCCGAGAGGTCGCCGACATAGACAACTCCGGCGGCGACCGCAGGCGAGGATTCGCCGATGCCCTCGGACGTTTTGTACTTCCAGCGCAGTTTGCCGGTCGCGAGCTCCAGCGAGATCAGCTCACCCGATTGCGAGCCGACGTAGACAGCGCCGCCGACAATCGCGGCCGAGGATTCGATGGGATCGCTCCCGGCCTCATAGCTCCAGAGCAGTTTCGGTGACACGGGCGCGCCGGAGGAAACGCCGGTCAGCTGCGGATTGCCGCGAAACTGAGGCCAGTCCTGCGCGAGCGCCGGGAACGTCCACAACAGCAGGACAGCGCGCACACCGAATACACTGCGCGCGCGGAGTTGTGTCGCGAACGGCCTC
>DASSSG010000052.1:0-5137 GCA_035708545.1 Bryobacteraceae bacterium
GATCTTCTCGATTTTCTTTGGCGGGTAGCCCTGCCGTAGCGCTCCTTCCACAAAGCGCTCCCGTTGCTTCGCCATCTCCTCCGGCTTCTTCTTGCCCATGGCGCGGCGCAGCAGGTCGGCGTCGCCGAGCGAATAGCCGGCGAGCCGGTTGGCGACCTGCATCACCTGCTCCTGATAGACGATGACGCCATAGGTTTCTTCGAGAATCTCCTTCAGCTCGGGCAGATCGTAGACGACGGGCTTGCGGCCGTGCTTGCGATCAATGAAATCGTCGATCATACCGCCCTGGATGGGGCCAGGCCGGTAGAGCGCATTAAGCGCGCACAGGTCCTCGATCCGCGTCGGCTGGTAGCGGCGCAGGATATCGCGCATGCCTGTGGATTCGAACTGGAACACGCCGCTCGTATAGCCGTTCGAGAAGATATGCGCGTAGGTCTTCTGGTCGTCGAGCGGGAGTTCTTCGACGTTGATGTCGATGCCCTGATACCTGCGGATGAGCTTCAGGGCGTCGGCGATGATAGTGAGCGTGGTCAGGCCGAGGAAGTCCATCTTGAGAAGCGCGAGCTTCTCGAGGCCGACCATGTCGTATTGGGTGACGATTTCATCGCGGTTCGTTTTGGCGAGCGGTACGAGGTCGCCGAGCGGAACCGGCGAGATGACGACTCCCGCGGCGTGCATGGATGCATTGCGGGCCATGCCTTCGAGGCGCACGGCGATATCGAGCAGCTCTTTGACGCGCGGGTCCTTCTTCTTCGCTTCCTCGAAGCCGGGTTCCTTTTCGAAGGCGGCTTTCAATTTGATGTTCAGCTCGCTGGGGACGAGTTTGGTGAGACGCTCGGCTTCACCGACGGTGAAGTTGAGTACCCGGCCGACATCTTTGATCGCCTGCCTGGCGCCGAGTGTGCCGAAGGTGATGATCTGGGCCACGCGCTCGCGGCCGTACTTCTCCGTCACGTACTGAATGACCTGACCGCGCCCGCGCGTGCAGAAGTCGATGTCGATGTCGGGCATGCTGATGCGCTCCGGATTCAGGAAGCGCTCGAACAGCAGGCCGTACTGGAGCGGGTCGATATCGGTAATCGCCATCGCCCAGGATACCAGCGACCCGGCGGCGGAGCCGCGGCCGGGCCCGACCGGGATACCGCTCTCTTTGGCGTATCGGATGAAGTCCCAGACGATCAGAAGATAGCCCGAGAACTGCATCTTCTGGATAGTGGCGATTTCGCGATCAAGGCGCTCGGCGTAGGCGCTGAGAGGGTGCTTGAGGCGGCCCTGGGATTCAAGGCGCTGAAGCGTGGGCAGGCGCCTGCGGAAGCCTTCACGGGCGACGTGCTCGAACCAGGTGTCAATCGTGTGGCCTTCGGGGACGGCGAATTTCGGGAAGGGCTCGGAAACCTTTTCGAGCCTGATATGGCAGCGCTGAGCGATTTCCCAGGTGCGATCGAGAGCGTGTTCAATGTGGCCGAATACCTGCAGCATTTCGGCGCGCGACTTCAGATAAAATTCCGGCGTCTCGAACTTCATGCGGTTGTCGTCCTGCATCGTCTTGCCGGTCTGGATGCAGAGCATGATTTCGTGCGCGCGGGCGTCGTCTTTGCGCAGATAGTGCGCGTCATTGGTGGCGACGAGCGGGATTCCGGTATCGGACGAGAGGCGGTGAATGAGCGGGCCGATCTGGCGGTCTTTCTCGAGCTTGTGATCCTGGACCTCGATGAAGAAATTGCCGGCGCCGAACAGGTCCTGATAGTCGTAAGCGAGGCGGCGGGCTGCGTCATACCTGTCGGCGAGGAGGGTTTCATTAATGTCGCCGCGGAGGCAGGCGGAGAGGCCGATCAGGCCTTTCGAGTGCTGCGCGAGCAGCTCTTTGTCGACACGCGGTTTGTAATAGAAGCCGTCGAGCCAGCCTGTGGAAACAAGCTTGATGAGGTTGCGGTAGCCTTCCTGGTTCTCGCAGAGGACGAGCAGATGGTTGTAGCGATCACTGTCCGAGCGACTTCTGTGGCCCTGCTGCGAGACGTACAGCTCGCAGCCGATGACGGGATGGATGTTGCGATCTTTCGCGGCGTTATAGAACTCGATGGCGCCGAAGAGATTGCCATGGTCAGTCATGGCGATTGATGGCCATTTCTGTTCGGCGGCGATATCCATCATGCGCCTGATCTCGCAGGCCCCGTCGAGCAGCGAGTAATCGGTGTGGCAGTGCAGATGGACGAAGGGTTTGGACACGGTGCTTCCTGAGTGCGCTTAACCCGGGGGAGGCACTTCTATTTTAGTGGACAGGACACTGAGCCGGGTGCCTATCCGCGGACCGCCGGCATCTTCAGCAGCCGGGCCGCGTTGTCATAGTAGACCTTCTTCAGAATGGCGGGCGGGAGGCCGAGACCGTAGATCCTCCAGCGTCCCTGCGGAGGCACGGGCGCGGGCGCGTAATCGAAATATTCATCCTCAGTCTCGAGAAACCTGTAGTAGATGCGATACAGGTCATCGCCGAAAACCTGCTGTGGGGTCGAGTAGCCTTTCGGCACCGCGTCGGTCCCGAACAGAATGCGGTCCTGATACTTGTCGAAGAACTTCCGCGCGGTCCGCGGCTGCCGCCCGAGCTCGCCAATCCGCGCGCCGAGCTCGACATGCATGTTCGGCATCTTGTCGAGCGAGCGCCCGACGTGGCCGAGGTTCTCGGCATAGTGCCCCACGTGCAGCGCGATGAACTGCGTGTTCGGATGCCGTGCGAACACGCGGTCGCGGGCATCGAGCAATTCCTCGAATTTCGGATAGTCTCTGCCGTGGAAGGACCAGTCGGGATGATTGTTCAGCTCCTCGAAGCGCTCGTTGAAGCGGTCAATCGGCGTGAAGAACGCGACGGGATCGGCTATGTGGATCGCGACCGGCATCCCGAGCGCGCCGCACGCCTCCCACATGGGATCGAACCGCGGGTCGTCGATGCGGATCAGCTTACCGTTCGTGTCGCGGTGGACGAGCCCGAGGCTCTTCAGGACCTTCAGGCCCCGCGCGCCTTCGCGGTTGGCCCGCGCGATCTCGTCAGCCTGAAATTTTGCGTAGCCCGCTTCATTCGCGCGCGCGTACCACGGCTGGGTAAACGAAACGAATCGCCCCGGGTGTTTCCGGTCGAGCGTCTCTATGGGCACCTTCACACCGGGCCCGAACCCGCCGGTCAGATTCACCATCGTCCGGATGTTGCGCCGATCCATGACCGCGAGCAACTCTTCGGGCGTCGCGTTGAAGTTCACCTTCTCGCCCGTGCGGTCGCTCGAGGTGAGATGTGTGTGAACGTCGATGACGGGATAGCGGGCGCGCTCGACGTGGTGCTCCTCGACCACCAGCATGCTCTTCGGCTGGTACTCCTGGATATCGAGCGGCTTGCCGCGCCTGTCCTGCGCGGCGGCATATCCGGCTGCACCGAGGCCTGCCAGCAGCTCACGGCGAGTGGTTCGCATGGCTGTCATCTTATCGCCCGCGATACAATCGCCCGCGTGCGCTACGCGATTGCTCTTCTCCTGGCGCTTCCGCTCATGGCCGGCGACGGCGTGATCGAGAGCCTACACGCCCGGGCGGAAACGAAGCTCACGGCATCGCCCGAATCGGCATTTTGGCGAGCCGCCGCGCCGATCTATGCCGAACGGAATGCCCTCGGCGAGACCACGCCCGGACATCGGACCGAGATGCGCAGCCGGTGGACAGCGAAGAATCTGTACTTCCTGTTCATCTGTCCTTATGAAGAGCTTCACCTGAAGCCGAACCCGACGACGACAGAACAAACGAACAACCTGTGGAATTGGGACGTGGCGGAAGTGTTCATCGGCTCCGAGCCCGGCAATATCCGTCATTACACGGAGTTCGAAGTGTCGCCACAGGGCGAGTGGGTGGACCTGGATATCTGGCTTGACAAGCCGCCCATTCAGCAGGGGTGGACGTGGAACTCAGGATTCGAGAGCAGGGCGCGAATCGATACGGAGCGAAGGATCTGGTACGCCGAGATGCGCATTCCGTTCTCGGCGATCGACAAACAGCCGCCGAGGTCCGGACATACCCTGCGTGTGAACTTTTACCGCATACAGGGCCCGCCGCCAAACCGCCGCGGTATCGCCTGGCAGCCGACGGGCAAGCGGAGCTACCACGTGCCGGAATCGTTTGGGACCTTGCGGCTCGTTCGGCGCAGAGGCTGAATGTTCGAGATCAGCGGGGCCGCTCGGGAACGCCGCGCGTGAAAACCATCGCCGCGATGCCGCCGATGATCAAACCTCCACCGGAGGCTATGTTGCTGCGCATTCAACTCGGTCCCGAGCACGGGATTACATACGTCAGAACGCCCACAACCAGCGAGCCGCCGGACACAAGCGCCGCGACACCGCCGATCCAGAGCGGAATCTGATTGCGGCCGCGACATCCCAGTATCCATAGGCCAGCAATCAGCATCGCCGGCCCGGCCACAACCCACAGCACTACGCAGGCGGCAAACGCGGCACTGATGGACGGCCACTTTCCAAGAGCCTGGTATCCGGCGGCGGCGATCAGATAGCCGAACAGCAGCATCAGGGCGGCGAGCACGACGGGTCCGGCGACGCGCACAAACTTCGGCCTCGGCAGCGACATCGTTCTCCCAATTCTATGGCCGCATGGGGACGCGATACAACGGGCCGGAACGGACTCGCAGCGGCGCTAAACGCGCGGGCCGACCGGATTCCGGAGCTGTGCCACCATCGCGGCTACTGAATCCGCGAAGACTTCGATATCCCCTCCGTCATGATGCGTGATATAGACAATGTCGGTTTCGGACGCGCCGGGCCGCAAGTAGATCGGGTCGCCAAATGCGTTGATCGCGATTGCAACCACATCGAAGCCGAGCAGAGATCGGGTTTCAAGCAGACCATTTCTATCGAGCGGCGCAAACGTGGTAATCAGTTCATCTTCGCGATAGCGCAGATCCTGAGCGGTAAGCAAAAGTTTGTCGTTATACAGCGCACGCAACGCCGGCGGAACAGGCCGTTGAAGGTGTTGTTCGTAGAATACCCAGTCGGGAGACAGCAGGCGGCGTTCGAGCGCCCGGCGGCGAGCGGCTGCTTGTTCGGGCCGGCTGCGGCGGAAGCGAGCCATGCGATCTCGTAACCAGAGAAGAATC
>DASSSG010000053.1:0-7515 GCA_035708545.1 Bryobacteraceae bacterium
GCGATCCGCCGCGCGAGGTGTGGACCGCTCGCGACTACATGGCCGTGTATGGCTCCGAGGACGAAGTGCGCGCACTGGCGCCCGACATGGCCGCTCTGGCGCGTCTGGATACGTTTGCCGTAATCGTCACCGCACCGGGCAACGACGTCGATTTCGTATCGCGCTTCTTCGCGCCCGCGCGGGGCGTTCCGGAAGATCCCGTGACGGGCTCGGCGCATTGCACGCTCGTTCCATACTGGGCCGAGGTGCTCGGCAAGACGAAACTGGCAGCACGCCAGCTGTCGAAGCGCGGCGGCGAGCTCTGGTGCGAGCTCGCCGGAGACCGCGTGCACATCTCCGGGCACGCAGTGCTGTTCGCGAGGGGCGAGATTCAGGTCGGAGACCGTGAACTTCCGGCGCGCCACGGCCGCTGATATTGCCTGGATCCTCGAAATTGAAGCGGACGCACGCGCCGGCGGTTATCTCAGCGGCTCGACACGGGAGGAGCACGAGGCTTCCATCTGCAACCCCGCAAACGAGTACTGGATCGCCGAGCGGGACGGCGCCGCCGCGGCCGAACTGATCCTGCGGAGCGTCAACTCGCCGCACCAGAGTATCGAGCTGCAGCGGATCGTGGTTGTGACGCCGGACCAGGGCATCGGAACAGAAGTCGTGCGCTGGGCACTCGACCGCTGCTTCCGTGAACACGGCGCACATCGCGTGTGGCTGCACACCTTCGAAGACAATCATCGGGCTAAACACTTGTACACGCGGCTGGGCTTCGCGGTGGATGGCAACCTGCGCGAGTGCGTGCGCTGGACCGACGGCACACGGCGTTCGCTGCTCGTCATGTCCATTCTCAGGCACGAGTACGAGCATCTTATTCGCGACTGTTGACGCAGATCACGATCCGCCCGCTTGCCTGCGCGCGGCCCTCGCGCCAGCCAGGCACGACGAGGCCGTTCGCGGATAGCTGAGCGCTCTCCATACCCACTCCAGCGGCCCCTGGCGGAACCGTGCCAGCCACCAGTGGCTCGCCGCGAGCTGCAGGACGTAGAAGGTCACCGCACACGCAATACCGGCAGCGGGTCGGATGCGTCTGTATTGTCCGAAGCCGTAGTCGTACAGCAGCATTGTGAACATAGCGGATTGGAGAATGTAATTCGTGAGAGCCATGCGGCCCGCACTGGCGAGGCTCCCCAAACGGCGTCTCCAGGTGGGATGTTGCACAACCAGGACCACTGCCGCCGCATAGCAGACCGAAAGCGCAGGTTTGAAAACCAGAGCTGTGTTTAGCCCGATCCCTCTCAGCGCTCCCGCTGCCGCCGCGACAACAGTCGATAACATCAGCGCTCGGCGGATTACAGGCGTGTGCTCCTGGACGGGCAGCAGACGGCGCGCGGCGAATGCACCAAAGAGGAAAAAGGCGAACACGTTCGGGACCATGCCGTCGGCCAGTACTCCGGTTTCGTGAACCGGTATCCACCGCATCCGCGCGATGACGACGGTGGCGTACGACCCGCGGATGTACGCGTTCTTGAGGTCCGACACCAGCCGCTCGGCTGTATGTTCCGAAACGACCTGCAGCTGGCCGACATGCAGAGCTCGCAGCAGCGGTTGCTCGGCAACCGAAAACGCCCAGCAGGCCAATGCCGCCAGGAGCAGCGCCCGCGGCGATCGATTTCGGAAAAGCAGCAGGAGAAATCCGAGTATGGCGTACAGGTGTACGATGTCACCCCACCACAGAAATGTCATGTGGAAGAGGCCGATGATCAGGAGCACGACTAAGCGCCGGGCGTATGAAGATTCAAATCGCAGCGAACGGGACGCAATCCGGCCCATCTGCAGTACAAATGCAGCGCCGAAAAGAAACGAGAAGATCGAGTAGAAGGCCTCGGATGCGAGGTGCTTTACAAGCCACTGAGCCGTGTGGTCCAGGGCTGTGCGGGCGGAGCCAACGGCATAATTCAGATTAACGATCAAAATGCCGAACAGCGCGAACCCGCGTAGTATATCGAGCTCGAGCACGCGTTCCTCCGCCACTGCCCGCGTCATCACGCGGCACGCACCTGATCAACAAAATGACGGATCGCGTTCAGGGCCATTCGCGGCTGCTCGATACCGATCCTATGGCCCGTGTTTTCGACCATGATCCTGCGGACTCGCAATGAGCGGCCCTCGAACTCGCGATCCAATTCGTGCCGGGGACGGCCCGCGAAACGGCAAGCCTCACATCCCGAACCAGATTTGCGCGTCCGCGTCGCGCGCGGTGACGTGCTCGCGAAAGCAACTGACATGGCAATGCTCAGGAGCTGCAGGAAGAATTCCGAAACAACCGGCCAGATCGCAGAGGCGCCAGAGGACCCTGGTCGGCGCGTGCCGAGAGGAGAAATCGCGCAGTTGCCGCTGAGTACTCCCGGGCAGAGCGCCGGCCGCGGTGCAGAGGCTCGCGACGGCGATTCGCCGGGTGCGCTTCATAGTCTTTCAGACCTGTCAGTATACGCCCAAACTGCTGGTCTGAAATGGCCTGAATAACGCATGGACCACTCAGTTCGCGAAGCGGGACGTTACGCGTGCGACAGAGGGACGGTGATCGCGTCCAGAGCCACGAAACGGCGGCAGCCCGACACGCCGCTCTCCTCGTCCAGCAGCGCGAACGAACCCGTTTTCCCGCGCCGGCGTTTCTCGATACCGCGGTTCTGCGCGCCGCGTCTCCCGGCTGATCACAGTGAACCATTCGTGTCGAGTAGAATCGCGGAGTGCGTTCCCTGTTCCTGATTGGTTTCTTCTGCGCGTGTACGGCCGCCTGCGCTGAGCTGCGCGCGGGTGCGGCGAAGGTAGTGATCACTCCTCCGGCGGGCGCTCCCATGGCCGGTTATTACTACAATCGCGGCGCGACCGGAGTCCACGACGACCTGCACGCGAAGGCTATCGTGCTACAGGCGGGCGGCGACAAGGCGGCGCTGGTCGCCTGCGATCTGGCGGGCATTCCGCGTGAGATCGTGACCGAAGCGCGCAAGCTGATCGAACAGAGCTCGGGTATCAGTCCCGATCGCGTAATGATCAGCGCGACCCACACGCACACTGGGCCGGTCATCGTGTCCGGCGGCTCACGCTACAACCTGAGCGGCCAAATGCGCGACATCGCCCTGCAGTACGCAGCTGAGCTGCCGCGCAGGATTGCCGACGCCGTGCGCCTGGCGGATGCCCAGCTGAAGCCCGCACGGATACGGGCGGCGATCGGGCGTGAGGACTCGCTCGTGTTCAATCGCCGCTTCCACATGAAAGACGGCAGCGTCGGATGGAACCCCGGCAAGCTGAACCCCAATATTGTGCGCCCGGCCGGACCTGTCGATCCCGACGTGCCGGTTGTCTCGATCGAAGCGGTGGACGGCAAAGCCATTGCGACATACGTCAACTACGCGCTTCACCTGGACACTGTCGGCGGACAGGAGTATTCGGCCGACTTTCCTTACACACTCGATCGGCTGCTTGGGGAAGTGCGGGGCCGCGATGGGGTGACGGTGTTCACAATCGGCTGTGCGGGTAATGTCAATCACGTGGACGTCAGCACGCGCGAACCGCAAAAGGGACATGGCGAAGCCGCGCGCATCGGCACCGTGCTCGCGGCTGAGGTCATCAGGACATTGCGCCGGGCGTCTCCCGCTGACGTGCAGTCGCTGGGCGTTCGCAGCCGGATCGTCAGTCTGCCGCTCGCGCCCTTAAAGGATTCCGACATCGAGCCGGCGCGCACGACCGCAGCGAAGTTCGGCCAGCCGAACGCCGCGCCGTTTCTCGAACTGGTGAACGCCGCGAAGGTAGTCGACATAGCGGATCGCAAAGGCCGGCCGGTCGAAGCCGAAGTACAGGTGATCGCTCTCGGCGATCAGATCGCCTGGGTGGGACTGCCGGGCGAGATCTTCACGGAGTTGGGGATGGCCATCAAGCGCAATTCGCCCTTTCCGCGGACCATCATCGCCGAGCTCGCCAACGGCTCCATCGGATATGTACCCGATCGGAAGGCGTACCCACAGGGCGCTTACGAGGTAGTCAGCACGCGCTGTGCTGCCGGTTCCGGCGAGATGCTCGTGGACGCCGCAACGCATTCACTGATCGAGCTGTTCGATGCGGCGCGCGGCCGCTGACCGGCTACGCGTTACCTGCTACTTCTTCCCAGCTCACAATCCGGCGCTCGTGGATCGCGCGCGTGGCCATGATGGCCTGGAGTGTCGATCGCAACGCGGATTCGGCGTCGTTCACGGGCTTCTTCCTGTTCTTCACTGAATCCACGAACGCAGCGAGCGCCATATAAGTCGAGTCCTCGCCGGCATCCGGCACCTGCAGCTTGATCGGCTCCGCGCGCCGCGCGCGCGGCTTCCACGTTGCGGTGACGAGGTCGATCGCGCCGCCGGTGCCGAACACGCGCTGCTGGATGCCACTGAATCCCGGAGGATCGAAGTAGTGGTGGCTGAAATTGACGTGCTGGCCGCCCGGGTAGTCGAGGACGAGGCTGTAGTTGTCCATCACTGTTCGCCCCGGCGGGTCATTAACGAACAGGTTGATGCCGCCCGAACCCATCGCGCGCACCGGGTGCGAACCGATAGCCCACGTGAAGAGATCGAGGATGTGGATGCCCTGATCCACGACGATGTCGCCACACTTCGTTTTGTCGAAGTACCACGGGATGTCCCGTGGCAGGTCGCCGCCATGACGCATGCCGTGGCACATGAGCACGCGGCCGATGCCGCCCGAATGGATGAAGCGCTCCGCGGCGTTGATGGCTGGATCGTGGCGCAGCTGAAAGCCCACCTGAAACACGCCTTTCGCCTGATTGGCAGCGCGCACAACGGCGCGGGCGTCGTCTGGCGTGAGCGCGAGCGGCTTCTCGGCATACAAGTGCTTGCCGACTTCAAGGATTGCAATGTCAAAATCCTTGTGCGTCCAGTCCGGAGTGGCGAGCACGACCGCGTCTATATCCTTCTGCTCGTCAAGCATGCGGCGAAAGTCGGACCACGTGCGCGCGCTCCCGCCGGCGGCGGCAACGGCCTGGGCAGCGGCGGCCGCCCGCTCCGGGATGATGTCGCAGACCGCGACGACCGTCGCGCCCGGCACGCGAACCAGTTGCCTCAGGTGAAATGACCCCCGATTCCCTACGCCCACGACGGCGATGCGGAGAGTATCAGAGGGCATCTGTGCGTGCAGGACGGCGGGAGCGGCAACAAACGTGGAGCTCAGCAAGTCACGGCGGGAAAACGCGTTCGGTTTCATGGCAGGCGGATCATATCACGGAACCGCAATGCTGAATGTGGTGTGCGGCGCGAGCCCTGGCCCGCCGGGTTTTGACGTTGCGGGCCGCCGGCAGGCCGGCGCGACCTGAGCTTCCCGCGGGCTTCAGCCGGGCTTCAGCCCGGCTCAGCGGACACGAGGGTTTTCACGGTGCGTTTCTGGATAGCCCAGCATCGCCTGCGGATCAGAAAGGTACGTCGTCGTCTGTGATGCCGGCATCAAAATCGGGCGCCGTTGCGGGTTGCTGCCGCGGCGCGGCCGCGGGAGGCCGCGGTGCACTCCGGGGCATCGACTGCGGCTCGCCGTATTCCTCCCGAGCGCCGCCGCCATCACCGCGGCCGCCCAGCAGGATAACGTCCTCGGCCACGACTTCGGTGATGTACCGCTTATTGCCGTCCTTATCGTCGTAGCTCCGCGTCGTCAGGCGCCCCTCGACGTAAACCTGCTTACCTTTGGTGAGGTAATTCGCGACGTTCTCCGACCGCCACAGCACGACGTTGTGCCAGTCGACCTCATCCTTCCAATCGCCGGTCTGCTTATCTTTGTATCGGTAATCGGTGGCGAGCGTGAAAACGGTGCGCGCCACGCCCGAGGGGGTGAACTTCGTCTCGGCATCCTTGCCGAGACGGCCCAACAAGATGACTTTGTTTACGCTGCGACCTGCCATGTTCCTCCGCACTCTACCACAATGGTGATATCCAGAGCACCGTGCCGGCGCCTCGCCCACCGCTGCTGCAGAATACCGCTACAAACAGAGTGCATTCGCGATGCAAATTGTCGCGACTTTTTCGGTGTTTCCCATCTAAGTATCGGACTTCGGTGGGGCTCCGGGCGCCGCGGGCTTCTCGTACTGTGACGACCGGACGAACCGTCGTACGGGGCGCCGTACTACCCGTGGCACTGCAGAACAGCTATTGCGCTTTGTCCCAGTTCGGTGATAATACGAATCAACCCCCGCGTCATGGAGGCAAGGGGGGTGTTTTCTCGGCATGAAGAGCAGGATTCTGATTCGCTTCTCCGTCGGGGCAGTTTGCGTGGCAACCGCCGCCAACCTCCACGCGCAGGTTGTGCTGAGCGGTTCCGGGCCTGGCTCCATGGTCCGTATCTTCCACACGGACATGGCGGTGCTCGAAGCGGGTGAACCTCGTAAAGACCTGCCTTGCGAGGTCACGATCAACAAGCCGATACTCGGCTTCGACCTGAGATTCCACGCCGGCTACGAAGTCACGATTCCCATGCGAGAACTGGCCGGAACGGAGAACCTGCTCAACATTCTGTTTCGTGTGACGAATCCCGAGACACACGAGGTCCGCCACTTCAGCCAGCGCGTCCGTGTGCCGTCCATCAGCGAGGAAGCGAACGGCGACGCCTGGATGGCTGGTTCCTTCGACGTCGGTCAGGGCCACTACAAGGTGGCATGGCTCGTGCGCGACAGAACGGAACGCGTATGTTCGTCGTTCTGGGACATCGATGCGGAGTTGCCGCCCAAAGACAGGGAGATGGAACTCGCGATCGCGAATGGAGCGATTCTGGCCTGCGACCGCGAGCAGTTCCGGGACGAGCCCCGGGTACGGCGGGACAACGCGCCGCTTAACGTCAAGGTTCTGGTCAATTTCGCGCCTCAGAAGTCGAACGCGGCAACCCTGCGGCCGCTCGACACGAGCGCACTCGTATCGATCCTGCGCAGCCTCTCCCGCGACCCGCGCATCGGTAAGTTCAGTCTTGTCGCGTTCAATTTACAGGAGCAGCGGGTACTGTTCCGGCAGCACGACTCCGAAATCATCGACTTTCCTGCCCTCGGCGATGCGCTCGGGTCGCTGAGCCTCGCCACGGTGGACGTTCAGCGCCTTGCGCAGAAGAACGGTGAAACCGCCTTTCTGGCCGGTCTGATCCAGAAAGAGGTCAAGGACGCCCAGCAGGCCGATGCCGTCGTCTTTGCCGGGCCGAAAGCCATGCTCGAGGAGAACGTGCCCGCGGACTCGCTGAAAGAGATCGGCGAGTTGGCGCCGCCGGTCTTCTACATGAACTATAACCTGTATCCGCAATCCGTCCCCTGGACCGACACCATCGGCAAAGCTGTAAGATTCTTCAGGGGTTACGAGTACACTATCACGCGCCCGCGCGACCTCTGGTATGCCGTCAGCGAAATGGTGACACGCATCGTAAAATTGAAACAGGGTCGACAGTCCGGTACGTCTTCTTCTTCAGAGTAGAGAAATGCCAAGGTTCATCCGCAACGCGGGCGGCGGC
>DASSSG010000054.1:0-3688 GCA_035708545.1 Bryobacteraceae bacterium
CAACAGCTGAATTTTCCACGGCAAAGCCAGATCGGAGCGCGCATCCGGTTCTGATACAGCGGGCCTGACCACAAAGGATCTGCCGACAGGGCAGGTCCTCTCATTCCTCGACAATCTCGGCGGAGGTGCGTCCGTATTCCGATCAGACCACCCGCCGACATTGCTGCCGTTCTGGTCTGCTGTCTCGCAAGTACCTTTACGCTCTCTCACGGTAGTGGCTCGGTTTTCCGAGCAGAAGACCAGTTACCGCCGCGCGAGCGCGATCCCGATCTCGCGCAGTTGCCGCTCCGGCACCGGCGATGGCGCTTCGCACATCAGGTCGGTGCCCTTCGCGGTCTTCGGGAAAGGGATGACATCGCGGATCGAGGTCTCGCCCGCAAGCAGCATGACGAGCCGGTCGAAGCCGACCGCGAAGCCGCCATGAGGCGGCGCGCCGTATTCGAGCGCGTCGAGCAGGAATCCGAATTTCGAGCGCGCCTCTTCGACGCTCAGACCGAGCGCGGAGAAGACGCGCGACTGCACGTCGCGGCGGTGAATACGAATAGAGCCCGAGCCCAGCTCGATGCCGTTCATCACGAGGTCGTACGCCCGCGCCCGGCAGGCGGCGGGATCGCTCTCGAGCTTGTCCAGATCCTCGTCCGGGACCGACGTAAACGGGTGGTGCGCGGCAACCCACCGCTGCTCTTCGTCATCCCACTCGAACATCGGGAAGTCGGTTACCCAGAGCAGCCGGAAGTCAGCCGGGTCGAGCGCCTGGTGCCGGTCATTATAAGCCTGCGCCAGCTGTAGGCGCACCTGGCCGCACGCCTTGTAGAAGTCCTCGTGCGGCCGATGTCCTCTGCGCTCGCCGGCCGACTGCAGAACGACGATAAAGTCGTTCTCGTCCGCGCCCGAAGCAGATCGGGCTCGCGCGTAAAGATCTGCCGTCTTCTGTGCCTCGTCAAAGACAATGAGACCGCGCTCCTGGCCGAACACCTTCAGATCGTCGCGTTCCCTGCGGCTGAGCTTTCCGAGGCGCGGCACGCGGACGACCACGTGTTGCGGGTCGCCTTCGAGCGTGGTCATGGGAGGAAGGCGCAGATCGGGCTTGTCGATGCCGTAGAGCCGGATAGCTTCGTCGTAGCTGAGGCGCGGGATCTCGCGCGGGGCTTTGTGACCGGCGGCGTCGATGATGCGCAACACAAGACGGCTGACGACGTCCAGGACCGTGGCCTGCTGCGGGAAGGACATTTCGAGATCGATCTGCGTGAACTCGTACTGCCGGTCGGCGCGCAAGTCCTCATCGCGGAAACAGCGCACGATCTGGAAATATTTCTCGAAGCCGCTGACCATCAGCAGCTGTTTGAAAATCTGCGGCGACTGCGGCAGCGCGTAGAAGGTCCCGGGCTGAACGCGGCAGGGAACCAGGAAGTCTCTGGCTCCCTCGGGGGTCGAGCGCGTCATGAACGGAGTCTCGATTTCGAGAAAGCCTTCGCCGGCCAGGAACTCGCGCGTCGCGAAGGCGAGCTTCGACCGCAGCATGATGTTGCGCTGCATGTGCGGGCGGCGCAGATCGACGTAGCGATACCTGAGGCGCACGTCTTCGCTGACATCGACGTGCTCTTCCATCGGGAACGGGGGCGTGCGCGAATCGTTCAGGACCCAGATACGATCGGCGACGACTTCCATCTCGCCCGTTGGAATATTCGGATTCACTGTCTCCGGACCCCGCGGAGCAACGGAGCCTTCGACCGCAACCACATACTCCGACCGCAGCGACTCGGCCCTTTCGTGGACCTCCGGATTCACGCCTTCGTTGAACACGACCTGCGTGACACCGTCGCGGTCGCGCAGATGAATGAAGATCACTTTGCCGAGATCGCGCCGGCGATGCACCCATCCGATGAGCAGCACCCGCTCGCCCGCATTGGCCGCGCGGAGCTGGCCGCACGTATGCGTGCGGCGCAGTTCGCCGAGAAAATCGAGAACCGGAGATTCCTGTCTCATTGAAATGCCGCCGCCAATTCCTCCCGTGTGAGCTTTCGCTGCTCACCCGACTGCATGTTCTTCAGCGTATACGTACCGGTTGCCAGCTCGTCATCGCCGAGGATGAGAACCCGCCGCGCGCCGAGCTTGTTCGCGGTCTCCATGGATTTTTTCAGCCTGCCCTCGGCCGCAATCTCGACCGAGGCCCCCCTGCTGCGCAGGTCGCGAGCGAGCAGACTCGCATGCCGAAACGCCGCCTCGCCCATGGGAGCGATGAAAACATCCAGCGTGTCCGCGGCCGGCGTGTTCTGTTCGACGCTCATGATCAGCCGGTCCTCTCCGATCGAGAAGCCGATACCCGGCGCGGGCACTTTCGATCCCAGCGCCTCCGCCAGGCCGTCATAGCGACCGCCGCCGAGCACGGAGTTCTGCGCGCCAAGCGAGCCGTGCACGATCTCGAATGTCGTGCGCATGTAGTAGTCGAGACCGCGCACGAGACGCGGTCTGACCTCATATTCGATGTTCCGGTCGTTCAGATACGTCCTGACCGCGTCGAAGTGGGTCCGGCAGGCCTCGCACAAATAGTCGAGGATCGATGGCAGAGTTTCGATGATGGGCTGATCTTCGGGCACCTTGCAGTCGAGCACGCGCAGTGGATTCGTTTCGGCCCGGCGCTGGCAGTCCGAGCACATACGCTGCGCGACGTCCTTCAACCGCTCGCGCAGAGCAGCGATGAAGCGGGGGCGGCAAACGTTATCGCCGACGGAATTGAGGAGCAGTGAGAAGCCACGCAGGCCAACACCGCGCAGAAGCTCGACCACCATCTCGATCACCTCGGCATCGACCGCCGGGGACTCCGATCCGATCGCCTCCGCGCCTATCTGATAAAACTGCCGGAACCGCCCCTTCTGCGGGCGCTCGCGCCGGAACATCGGGCCTATGTAATACAGCTTTTGAATGCCGGGGCGCTGGTCGAGCCGATGCTCGATCCAGGCACGAATGACCGACGCCGTATTCTCCGGCCGGAGCGTGAGCGAAGTCTCGCCGTCACGATCCGTGAACGTATACATCTCTTTCGTGACGATGTCGGTGTCCTGGCCGACTCCGCGGGCGAACAGCACCGTCTCCTCGAAGATCGGGGTGCGGATTTCGTGATAGTTATAAGTCCGAAAGATGCGGCGGGCGACGTCTTCGACGTGGTTCCACAAATCGCTCTGTGGCGGCAGTATGTCGCGCGTGCCTTTTACTGCCCGGATCAAGACGGCTCGTCCCGATACGCAGCACGATACTGGACGTAGTTTTGCGCGTTCTCCCGGAAGCGCTCGACTTCCTCTTCAGTAAGCGGGCGCTTTACTTTCGCGGGGACGCCCATGACCATACTTGCCGGCGGCACTTCCATGCGTTCGGGGACGAGAGCGCCGGCCGCGATCACAGCGCCGCGGCCGATTTTCGCGCCGTTCAGCACGATGGCGCCGATGCCGATGAGGCAGTCGTCTTCGACCACGCAGCCGTGAAGAGTCACGGAGTGGCCGACGGTGACGCGGTCGCCGAGGATGGTCGGATAGATCTCGTGCTCGACGTGAATCACGCAGTTATCCTGAACGTTCGTCTGGCTGCCGATGCGGATGTGGTTCACGTCGCCGCGGATGGTGACGTTCGCCCACACGCTGGACTCCTCACCGATGACCACATCACCGATGACCTGAGCGCTGGCATCAACGTA
>DASSSG010000055.1:0-2331 GCA_035708545.1 Bryobacteraceae bacterium
ATCTCGCTGGTCTTTTGGTTCTTTTTTGTCTTCCTGTATGACCTGCTGATCATCGGCGCCGCGTTCCTTCTTCCCGAGCGGACGGCAAATCTGATGATCTTTCTCTCGCTGTTTGGCAATCCGGTGGATCTCGCCCGCGTATCGAGTCTTCTGGCAGTCGGGGATGCCACGATCTTCGGAGCGGCCGGAGCCGCGCTGCTGAAGTTCCTGGGCGGGGCCGCCCGCGCGCAGGCGGTGCTCATCGCCATGCTTCTCCTGTGGCTCGTCACGGCGCTTTCTGCGGCCCTCAGGACGGTACGGCGTCTGGATTTTTAGTGGCGATCACAGAATCGCCAACGGCTCTGTTGCTAAACTGGAGGTGAACCCCAACACAACCTCATAAGGAGAGTTCCTCCACATGGCAATCAAAGTGGGTATCAACGGCTTCGGCCGCATCGGGCGTAATGTGCTCAGAGCCGGACTGCACGATCCGGATGTCGAGTTCGTTGCGGCCAATGACCTTACGGATACGAAGACGCTGGCCCATCTCCTGAAGTACGATTCGACTCTCGGTCCGCTGCACGAGGACATTCGCGCCGAAGGCGATACCATCCACGTCGCCGATGACAAGCTGAAAATCTTTGCGATCAAAGACCCCGCCGAAATCGACTGGTCGTCGCTCGGCGCGCAGGTGGTGGTCGAATCCACCGGCAGGTTCACCGATGCGGAGAAGGCGAAGGCTCACCTCCGCGGTTCGGTGAAGAAAGTTGTTATTTCGGCTCCGGCGACGAACGAGGATCTGACTGTCGTGCTCGGCGTCAATGACAAGGCTTACGACCCCGGCCGGCACAAGGTCATCTCGAACGCGTCCTGCACCACGAACTGTCTGGCTCCGGTGGTGAAAGTGCTGCATGAGAAATTCGGCATCGAAAAGGGCTCGATGACGACGATCCACAGCTATACGAATGACCAGAATGTGCTCGATTTCCCGCACAAAGACCTGCGGCGGGCGCGCGCGGCGGCAATCAACATGATTCCGACCTCTACCGGCGCGGCGAAGGCGATCGGGCTGGTCATGCCGGAGCTGAAAGGCAAGCTCGACGGCTACGCCATGCGCGTGCCGACACCGAACGTCAGCGTGGTGGATTTCGTGGCCGTGCTCCGCAAGAGCACGACCGCGGATGAGGTAAACGGCGCGCTGCGCTCGGCCGCGGAGGACGGCCTGCGCGGCATTCTCGCGTTTACCACGGATCCGGTCGTATCGACGGACATGATGAAGAACCCGAACAGCAGCATCGTCGACGGTCTGATGACGAAGGTGCTCGATGGCAATCTCGTGAAGGTCGTCGCCTGGTACGACAACGAGTGGGGTTATTCGTGCCGCGTTGTCGATCTCATCAAGTTCCTCGGGAAGAAGGGATTGTAAGTTTCAGGCTCGCGCAACAGCGTCAGGCTCAGCACGATGGCCGGGAGCGATCCCGGCCATGCGTGTGTTTGGCTGACGCGCACAGCAGCAACCCAGCGCGGCCGGGTTGGCTGGCGGCGCGCACGACACTGTCCTGTCGGCATGGGCCTGCCCGCAGGCTACACGCGCCGGCGCTCGCGAAAACGGAATACGTTGCCCTGAATCGGAGCGCCGACTACCTCGATGCGCCGGAGATCCCGCGTGCCGACCCCGTGCTCCTCCCCGAGGCGCAGTGTGCTGTCGCAGCGTTCGAACGGCGCCTTGCCGCGATCGGCCATGGGATCGAAACCCATCAGAGCTGTGCCGACGGCGTCAGTGCACACCGGGTTAAGCCCGGCGACGAGCAGGCCAGGCCTGACCAGGACACTCCCGGCAATCCACGGCCCCTCGCCGTGGTTCATGGTGACGACACCATCGATAATTGCCAGATGCACGGGGCGTGCGGCCACCAGATCAGCCACGACCCGAGGCACCCGCGCGCCGGGGTCTCTGGGCGAATTCGGATGCTCGCCCGGTGACGAGCGGGAAGGCTGCCGGCGCCCACCGTGGAACATCCCGCGCCCGCCGCGCGGCAGTTCGTTCGGTTCGTTGATACCGGCGGCATCGCCGTAGATGCTGATGGGGGCGATGCCGAACAGGTTCTTCATCGACAGTGTCACTCCGGCGGTTGCGTGTTCCTTCATCTTGGCGATGGAGACGAACACGTCGCATTCTCCATACGAGTGGTTCAGGTCATAGGCAGGGTACATGTAGCCGCCATTGGGCGGCTTCACGCGCGAGTAGGTCTTCGCCGGGCCACGGATGTTGGTGTTCTCCATCTCGACGCGCGCGGCGGTGTTCAGCAGGTCCGTCGGATTCCAGCCGGCCGCCATCATGAACTCCTCGAT
>DASSSG010000056.1:0-2726 GCA_035708545.1 Bryobacteraceae bacterium
GACCCCGAAATAGTTCAGGATGCCGAGTCCTACGATGAGCGCCATGGCGATCAACTGTCCGTAACGAATCTCGAGCGGGCCGCCGCCCGGTCCGATGGGCAGGGGTATCACTGCGGCGAGTTCGGCGAGCTTTGGCCAGAAATTCGCAGAATAGAGATAAAAACCCGTTCCCAGTGTCGCGATTGATGCGCTCTTTGCGACCAATGTCTGTGTCCAGCCGTAGATAAAACCGAAAAATTGTCCATACGCTTCGCGCAGGTAGACATATTCACCGCCGGCTTCGGGCATTGCCGCCGCGAGTTCCGAATAGGTAAGCGCACCGAACAGCGACAGCAGACCGCCGACTATCCAGACGACAAAAACGAGACTGGGCGAGCCGACGCCGCGAACCATTTCGCTCGGTACAAGGAAAATGCCGCTGCCGATGACAGTGCCGACCACGATCGCGGCCGCGGCGACGAGGCCCAGCTCACGCCGCAGGCCCTCAGCCATGCTCCGGGCTCCGAACCACAAGCGACGCGAGCAGCCCTGCCACGACTGTCGCCAAAGTGCCAATCAGCACGTACCACGTCCAGGCGATGGGCGTGGATGTCTTCACGTACGCCATGACCAGCAGGCTCGCGAGCATCCCCGTCATCGCAGCGATCTCGCCCACGCGGCGCGTCAGGATTCCGAGCAGGAATACGCCCAGCAGCGCGCCGTAAAGAATGGACGCAATGGAAAGGCCCGCTTCGAGGACCGATCCCCAGCGCCGCGCGATGAGACCAATCCCGAAGAGCACGACTCCCCAGACGACCGTCACGCTACGCGCGAGACGGAGGAACCCGCTCTCATCGCGCTCGCGAGCCTGAGAGCGCCGCTGGACCATCGGTTTGATGAAATCCATAACACTGGTGGACGCGAGCGAGTTGAGTGCCGCGCTGAGGTTCGACATCGCTGCCGCGAGGATCGCTGCAATCACGAGCCCGGCGACACCGTGGGGGAGGTGGTTCCATATGAACTGCGGGTAGATGCGGTCGGCCGGCTGCGGCGCGGGCGTGCCGGTGTCGCCGTAGTAGACGAACAGAATTACGCCGATGACGAGGAACAGCGTGAACTGGAAGAAGATGACCACCCAGCTTCCGAACAGCGCCATTCGGCTTTCGCGCTCGCTGCGCGCGGCGAGCAAACGCTGGACCATCAGCTGTTCGGTTCCGTGGCTGGCGGTGGTCAGGAACGCGCCGCCGATGACGCCCGCCCAGAAGTTATAAGTGCGTGTGAACGTGGGGTCGAAGTTGAAATCGAAGACACGGAACTTCCCGAGAGGTCCCGCCACGTCGACCACGCGCGCCCAGCCGCCGGGGAGTTCCTGCAGGATCACAAACAGGCTGAGTATTGCGCCCGCCACGTACAGGAACATTTGTACGACATCGGTCCAGATGACAGCCGTCATGCCGCCTTCGAAGGTGTAGAACAAGGTCAGCGCGACGATCAGGGCGATCGAGGCGACCTCGCCCGTACCGAGGATGATCGAGATCACGATCGAAATGGCAAAAACGCGAACCCCTTCGGCGAGTGCGCGCAGGACCAGGAACGTACCGGCCGTCAGGGTCCGAATCCGCTGGCCGAAGCGGCGCTGCATGAGCTCATAGGCGGTGTACATCTCGCCGCGGAAGTAATGGGGCAGGAACAGTATCGAGATGGTGATCCGAGCGATCAAATATCCGATCACGACCTGGAGGAAGCCGAAGTTGCCATTGAAAGCGAGAGCCGGAGTTCCGATGACGGTGAGGGTGCTGGTCTCAGCGGAGACAATCGAGAAGCCGATGGCCCACCAGGGCGCGTTCCGGCCCCCGAGGAAATAGTCACGCAGGGTTTTCTGGCCGGTACGAAACCGCGCCCCGAACCATGTGATGCCGACCAGATAAGCAAGAACGACCGCGAGGTCGAGCCATCGCATGCGTGATCGGAGAGTAGCATGCGTTCGTGGATGGCTGCGGCGGCGCGGCGAGCGGTTAAGCCGGGGTTAATACGTGTACGTTTGGGAACATCTCGCAAATTCCGCGCATCTAAAGTGACAGACAATCCGGTTGCGTGTATCCTTTTGATTTGGCTATACTCCGCAATTGCACGCAAGCTCGCGACGGTCTTGTTCCGAACCGTCCGCAACGCGATGCTTTACTTCGGCGGCGGAGAATCGCAACCACAATCATCGAGGGAGGCCAGTTAACGTGCTGGTAAAGTTTCTCAGACCATTGGGCGTGATGGCAGTCGCATCCGGCCTCTGCGCGGCAGCCTGGGGCCAGGCGGCGCAGCAGGGCGCGGCGAGTCAGGCGCAGACGGGCGCAGCAGGCGGGCAGCAGGCCGCGACGGGCGCGCAGCAGGGAACCGCCGGCCAGAAGAACTGGAAGGACCGTGCTGAGTACGATCTGTACGAATCGATCACGAAGACCGCCGACCACAGCAAGCGGCTCGAGCTGCTGAATCAGTGGCGGGACAAGTATCCCGGGACCGACTTCCAGCAGGAACGGCTCCTGCTGTACGTCAGCACGTACCACGGGCTCGGGCAGGCCGCGAAGATCATCGACACATCGCGCGAGTTGTTGAAGCTCAACCCGTCCGATCCGACGGCGCTGTACTGGATTGTGTTTCTCTCTCCGACGCTGCCGAACGCAGCGACCGACGCGAACATTCAGGCGGAGGCGGAGAAGGCCGCCAATGGCCTGCTCGGCACGATCGATACCACG
>DASSSG010000057.1:0-2145 GCA_035708545.1 Bryobacteraceae bacterium
GGACAGATCCAGCTCGTGCTGCGAAACGGCGGCGACGAGAACATCGAGAAAACTCCCGGCACGACGGTAGCCGCCATCTATTCGGCGAAGGCGATCGTGGAACCGCAGCCGGAGCGGCCCGCTCCGAGGCCGCGCCCGCGCCCCATCATCGTGCAGGCGCCCGTGGCGATGACTCCGCCTCCACCGCCCCCGACGCCGCCGTCCGAGATCATCATGATCCGCGGCAATACGCGCTCGGTTGAAGTCATAAAGCCGGGCAGCGCGAACTGACAAGGTGCAGCCATGACATCGCGAACCACATCTATGAGAACCAGGTTGCTGACGCGCATCCTCGGCGGGGCGCTCGCGGTCACGTTTTCTGCGAATGCTTTGCGGGCCCAGGGAGCCGAGGAACTGAGGCTCACCGTCGGCCGCAGCATCGTGCTCGATTACCCGTCCGACATCCGGCAAATCTCGACCAGCGACCCCGCGGTAGTGGATGCCGTCGCCGTGACTACGCGCGAAGTGCTGCTGCACGCCAAAGCGGCGGGATTCGCCACGCTGATCATCTGGGCGAAGTCCGGCCAGCGGACCATTTACAGCGTGATCGTGGAGCAGAACCTGGACCAGCTCCGCAAACTCCTGCGAGAGACCTTCCCCAATGAAACCATCCAGGTGCAATCGACGCGGGATGCCATCTCGCTCACGGGAAGAGTTTCGAACAGAAGCGTCGCCGACCGGGCAGTCGCGATGGTGACGCCGTTCGGGAAAACCGTGGTGAACAACCTTCAGATTACGCCGACGCCGGCCGAACGCCAGGTTCTGCTGCGGGTGAAATTTGCCGAGCTGGATCGCACCGCGAATCTGGCGCTTGGCGCGAATCTGGTATCTCTCGGAGCGGGCAATACGATTGGCCGGACGACGACAGAGCAGTTCACGCCGCCATCAGTGTCGGCCCCTAACGGCCGTGCCACAACGACGTTCACGGAGGCGCTGAACATTTTCGCGTTCCGGCCCGACCTGAACCTTGCAGCCTTCGTCCGCGCCCTCCAGAGCCAGGGTCTGCTGCAGATTCTGGCCGAGCCCAACCTGGTGACGACGGCTGGCCGCGAGGCGAGCTTCCTCGTCGGTGGCGAGTTCCCCGTGCCCGTGCTCCAGGGCAGCGGCAACGCGGGCGCCGTCACTATCCAGTTTCGCGAGTTTGGCATTCGTTTGACCTTCAATCCGACCTACACCGACAACGGCACGATCAAGCTGTATGTCAAGCCGGAAGTATCCACGCTCGATTTCAGCAACGCGGTCACGGTTTCGGGCTTTCTGATCCCGGCGCTGTCGACGCGGCGAGTTGAGACCAACGTGGAACTCGCCGAAGGACAGAGCTTCGTCATTGGCGGTCTGCTCGACGAGCGGGTCACGAACAATATGTCGAAGATCCCCGGGCTCGCGGACATTCCGCTGCTCGGGCTGCTGTTCAAGAGCAAGGAGGAGCGCAAGCAGCGGTCGGAGCTGATCGTGATGGTAACGCCCGAGCTCACACGGCCGCTCAACCCCGGTGAAACTACTCCGATGCCTGCGTATCCGCGGCAGTTTCTGGGACCCGTGGCGCCCGAGGAAAGGCAGAGTTCCGCGGTGCAGCCGATCGAGCACCCGGCCGACCAGGAGCGCAAATCGGAACAGCCAGACAAACAGGACCAGCACAAGGCCGAAAAGACCGAAAAGAAACCAGCCGAGAAAACGGCAGCCGCGGAGGCGAACGGCGGGAGCCGCAGCTGACCGAAAACCGAGACGAAGCCGATTCGGAGACCTGAATGCCAGCCCGCCCCGCCAATCTGACTGCTCTGCTGGTTTCGCCCGACGGCGAGCTGACGGAGCAGTTCACGACGGCACTGGCGAAGAGCCGGACATTTCAGGTACTCGGGGAACTCAAGGCGTATCCACCGAAGCAGACGCTCGAAATGCGCCTGCGTCAGTTGCGGCCGGACGTTCTGCTGGTCGATGTCGCAAGCGACCTCGAAGCCGCGTGTGAACTCATCCGCGCTGCCGCGAGCCTCGAACCCGCGGTCCCGGTCGTCTGCCTGCACCGCCGCAATGACTCCGATGCGGTGGTGCGGTCGCTGCGAGCGGGCGCGATCGAGTTCCTCTATGCACCGTTCGACGCCTCCGCTC
>DASSSG010000058.1:0-3224 GCA_035708545.1 Bryobacteraceae bacterium
AGAGTGAGAGTCAGGTGTGATCCGTTGAGCTTCGCGTCTTTGACTCGATACACGTTACCGCCGGTGGGCTGGAACCAGACTTCGAGATTCCCCTCTTTCTCAGATATGCCCAGCCAACTGGCTCGCGTCCCGCTCGGCGTCGCGATGTTGAAATCCCACCTGCCGACAAACGGGTTCGTGCGGCTTTGCGCGAGCGCGCCCAGCACCAGCGCGGAGGAGACAATCAGGCATTTCGGAAACCGCATCGGTTCAGAACTCCAGTCTGTACTCTTTTGCCTCGATCGCACTGGCATCGATGCCCGGTACTTTGAGCACGTCTGCCAGCGATTTGAAGCTGCCTTTTTCCTGACGATAATTCACGATGGCGGCGGCATGTCCGCTCTGAATGCCGAGTCCCGCGACCAGACCAGCGGCGTCTGTTTTGTTGACGTTCACCTTTGGCATCGGGGCGCCCTTCACTTCGCCCAGATCATCTTCGCTGGCCCGAAACCCCCGCTGCAGCATGTCTTCAACGACGCCGCTCCAGCCCTCCTGGCTCTCGCGCCTGCTCATGACGATTTCGGCCGCGTGGCAGGTGCCGCACAGCTTGACCGTGGTCACTTTGCCAGGCGCGTCAGGAAGCTTAGGCTTGTCCTCAGGGAATGCAATCCAGGCGCCGAACGTGAATGAAACGGGAAGGCAGACTGGCGCGGCTCGCATGGGCACTCCTCAACCATTCTTCCACGGTGCTGTATCGCCGCTCAGCGCGATTTCCCGAAACTGAAGGTCAAACCGAACACCAGCTGATGATCCGGGCTTGCACTGCGTATTGCGAAGTGCTGCCCGGAAAGATCGAACGCGAGCCGGTCGGTGGTCTGGTATTCAACGCCCTCGAAGGCCGAGAAGATTCGCGCCTGACCCGTCGATTTCTCCCAGATACCGTTGAAATGTGGCGTGAACCTGCCGAGAATGCCCGACCCGGCGAGTCTACGGCCCAGACCGAATCCTGCATCGAACGTGCCTGACGGATTTGACGGCGAGTTATGCGTTGCGCCCGACCAGCCGGCGGTTACGCCCACGCTGTTGCGGCCGACATCGTAGCGGGCGATCGCGATCGCGCCCGCCCGCAGACCGGATTCGTCGCGCAGGAATGCGGTGAGCTGCGGAGCGATGGCCACATCGAGTCTTTCGCCGTCGAACAACACGGACGTGGCAGTCATTATCAGTGACTCGCTGAACTGTGTGAGCCGTCGACCGCCGATCTCCGCATTGGTGAACGAATCGAATGCGATGCTGTATTCGGTTCTGCCCCAGGGCACGGACCGGCCCTGAGGCGTGTATCTGAGCGCCGATGGCATGCTGAAGTTGGTCGTCGAGACAGAGTACCAGCTGCCCCAGTCGAGCTCGCCGGTGCCCGGCTCCGCAATCAGGGTGTTTACGTGCAACCGTTTGCGGAGGGTCAGGTTGGAGCTGGTGCTACTGCGCAGCCGCGGCCTCCCGAAGAATGCGCCGGACGCGGGCGAGGCAGCCATATAGACGGCCAACAGGATGATGCACGCGGCCGTCGGTACACGCACGTTCCTGTACTACCACGGCTTATGCCGCTGCCGGTGTGCGGTATTACAACCCGTCACAGATGAAACGAGAGACCCGTATTTCGGGTCGTTTGTTCTGAGAGAGCGTCACAGTGACGAGCCTGCCCGCGAAAGTTGTGTGACAGATCACAAGATCATGCGGCGGATATTTCAATCAGTTTCGATAAGAGCGTGTGCGTTCGGAACGGCGGTTCTGCTGGGAACCGCGTCGGCACAGACTTATTATCCTGACGACCCAATTTGGAAGGAACCGCCGCCGCGCGACATCGGCGAAATCAAGACTCAGAAGCTCCACGCGCTGGTCGATTTCTACAAGAACACGGTCTACAGGAAAGGGGAGAGAAATTCGCCGGCGCGCATCTATCCGTCGCAGGGCGTCAATACCGTCGACGAGCTGCCCGACAGCGTCTGGTATACCAACCGCCACAGCCGAACGCATCGATTGTCCGCCGATGAACTACGCACGGGGCCAAACCGAACGGGCCCGCCCGATCAGAGTCAGCCCTGGACCATCATCTCCGCCAAAGCCGAAGGCGTCACACCGGGCTTCACCATCAAAGACGCGCGCGGCCGCGATTACTTTTTGAAATTCGACCCGCCGTCCAATCCCGAAATGGCAACTGCGGCGGATGTCATCTGCGCGAAAATCCTGTACGCCGCCGGCTACAACGTGCCTGAGAACTACATCGTGTATTTCACGCCGGAACAGCTGCAGATCAAGCCGGGCCTGAAGTTCGAGGATCCATTCGGCAGATTCCGCGCCATGCAGCCGCACGATGTTACCGGTCTGCTCAAGCTGGTGGCAAGCGACGGACGCGGCAGAATCCGCGCCGTGGCCAGCCTCAGGATTGCCGGCAAGAGCGTTGGCCAGTTCAAGTACTACAAGCGGCGCGCAGACGATCCGAACGAGCTGGCGCCCCACGAGCACCTGCGGGTTCTGCGCGGCCTGTATGTCTTTGCCGCCTGGCTGAATCAAACCGACGCGAAGGCGCTGAATACGTTTGACACGGTCGTCGAAGAGAACGGGCGGCGCTTCATCACGCACTATCTGCTCGACTTCGGTTCGGCGCTCGGCAGCGACGCGCTGTACGCGAAAGATCCGCGCCTCGGGCATGAATACCTGATCGAACCGAGATCCGGCCTGCGCAACCTCGCGTCGCTCGGCTTGTATGTTCCGGCATATGCGCGAGTCAGGTTCCCTGATATTTCCGCCGCCGGCAACTTCTCCGAGCAGGCATTCGATCCGGAGAAGTGGAAACCGAATTATCCGAACGCGGCTTTCGCGAATCGTCTCCCGGGAGACGAGCACTGGGGCGCCCGCCGCGTGATGGCTTTCACGAATGCGGATATCCGCTGCATCGTCGAGACCGCCGAATTCAGCAATCCTCGGGCGATCGAGATTGTGACATCGACGCTCATTGCACGCAGGGACCGCGTCGGACGCGTCCTCCTCGAGAAGCTGCTGCCCGCTGACGGCTTCCGCATCGAGGACGGCCGTCTGCGCTTTGACGATCTCGGCGCGCTTTACGGGTTTCGTGCGCCTCTCACATTCGATGTGCAATGGAGCGAGTTTGACAACATGCGCGGCACTTTGAGGCCGATGCTCGTTACGGGCATCGAGCTTCCGCGCGAAGCCGCGTCAGCGCCACC
>DASSSG010000059.1:0-3086 GCA_035708545.1 Bryobacteraceae bacterium
GAGACGATGCTCACGAGCGGTCGAAGGGGCGCAACGTGGTGATTACGCGAGCCCTCGTGTTTCGGGCCGAGTAGGCGGCGGCGCGCCAGCTCGCGCCTGCACCGCAGACCAGGATAACGGCGGCAGCGGCGGAACCTGCGGTTCGGGTCAGCGGCGGGCGGCGGCGGGTTCGTTACGGTCCTGGAGGTCGAGCAGAGCGGCGGATATCCGCTTGACCGTCTCCTCCTCGAGCTCGGTGTGATTCGGATCGAGCGGGAGACGGGCCATGCTGAGATGGACCAGCTCATGCACGACGCTGAGCTCGGTATCGCGCGGGATCTCGCCCGGGGCGAGATTCGAATCCGCCGAGTTCAGAACCTTGATGGTCGCTTTCCGCTTCGGCAGGGACCAGTGGATATTGGCTACGGCGCCCTGAGGAAGATCCCAGATACGGACGATCCTTGCCTCGATCACCCACTCCTCGAGGCCAAGCCTGCGCTGCCACTTGCGGACCCATGATCGCACCTGCTCGTCCGTGAGGAGCGGCGCATTCGTGTGACCGCTGCGGACGATCGGCCGGCGATCCGGGATACGGGATGCGTTCATGTCCGAGGGCCCCGCCGGAAGTGTCAGAGGCCCAAGAGCGGCCAGCGCCATTGCGAGAAAGAGACGCATCTTCTCAACCAATCCAAATATCGCCGGATACCGTGGCGACTGTATAGTCCCCAAGTGGGGGTTCACACCGCCGCTGGTGCGGTAAACCGGCTCCGGATTAAACCCTCGGGTTGGCGCACGTACTGCGCAAGCCGCGACCCCGCGACAAGGTTCTCGCTGGCTATTCCCAAAGGCAACCGGAGTACTGTGAAGGCCGTATTCTAGCAGACCTGGCTCGAACACGCGAGTGAAATCTGCGTTCGCGGCTTCCCAGCTGCCCGGGTGCGGTGTCTCGGTGCCTGGCATAGGCAGGAGGCGTTATCGGTACTGGACCGGAAAGTGTGGATTCCCAGCCACTGCGGGCCGCCGCTGCGCGTGATGCAAGTACCGCCGCGCCACGGACTTAGACACAATCAGCGAGCGTGCCGACAGGCTTCGGGCAGCCACGAGAACTACTACCAGGGTATGTCGAGAACCACGCCAGTTCTGGTACCCGGGGCGCTGCCTCAGTGGACGCCTTACTTGTTTCTGAGGGCCACCTTAGCTTCAGTCTGGAAACACAGCGATTCTCGGAGACAACCGCATGAACGATGCACAACTGACTGGAGAAAGGCAGAAAGCAGGGCCGGCTGCCGGCGAGACGTCCGCGGCGGCGGGGGAGCGCAAGCAGTGCGTTGCGGTGCGCGGCACCGGCGGCACGCGTAAGAGTTGTCATCACCGCTGGGATGCACGGCAGGCGGGATGTATCCGATTGAGCGCCATCTGGGGCTCGGCCCGCACGCGAAGATTCAGAGCGATTCGGGAGTACTCGGCGATGCGGCGCTCCTCAACTGCCGCAACGGGCGAAGGGCTCGCAGGAGGTGAGCGGTGAGTGGAATCAAAGGCGTTGATCGCGCAGGAGACTACAACAAAATGCACACGACCAGGTTCATGACCGCTGCGGCAATGCTGCTGCTCGGCGCCGGGTTTGCCCAGGCCGGCAAGATCAGCACCGACCTTGGCAACAAAGACGGAGAGCTGGACGCAATCATCCAGTTCAATGTGCCTCCGGGCGAAAGGCATGTGAACAAGCTGCTCGAAAAGGGCGCGAAGATTCGCAGGCAGCTCAAGAGCGTCCAGGGCTATTTCGTCACCATACGCGGGGACGCACTAGCCGACGTGGCGGCAGACCCGGATGTGAAGTACATAACACCGAACCGCCGGCTGGAACGCAAGCTCGAGTTCGCCAACGGCGCCATCGCCGCGACAACGGCTCGCCAGTACGGATATGAGGGCGCGGGCGTCGCGGTCGCGATCGTCGACAGCGGTGTCCATGCAGCGCATCCCGATCTGGCTTCGAGCACCGGCAGCTCGCGCGTCGTTTACGCCGAGAGCTTTATTAGCGGCGATGCCAACCCGAACGACAGCTATGGCCACGGCACGCATGTCGCCGGCATTGTCGCCGGCAATGCGGCAATGTCGACGCAAAGCGGCTCGAAGCGGACCTTCCGCGGGATCGCCCCACAGGCAAACCTCGTGAATCTCCGAGTGCTCGATGCTAACGGAGTGGGCAGCGATGCCGCGGTAATTGCCGCGATCGATCGCGCCATCGATCTGAAGAGCCTGTACAACATTCGCGTGCTCAACCTGTCGCTCGGACGTAAAGTTTATGAGAGCTTCCAGCTGGACCCGCTGTGCGCCGCGGTGGAGCGGGCATGGCGCGCCGGCATCGTGGTGGTGGCGGCGGCCGGCAACAGCGGCCGTGACAACAGCATGAAGACGGACGGGTACGCAACGATCGTCAGCCCGGGTAACAGCCCGTACGCCATCACCGTTGGCGCCATGAAGGATATGCGCAGCGTGTCCCGTGCCGACGATGTGATCGCAAGTTACTCGAGTAAGGGCCCGACACGATTCGATCACGTCGTAAAGCCGGATGTGGTTGCGCCAGGCAATATGATCATCTCCACCATGGCGCCCGGTTCGACAGTAACGGAACGCTTCAATGAGACTGTCGTCAGCGCGACGTATTACTACGATGTGCCTCTGCCTTCTCAGGCCAACCAGTACCTCCGGTTGAGCGGCACGAGTATGGCGGCGCCGATGGTGGCTGGCGCGGCCGCGCTGATGCTCGAGAAGGAGCCTGGCCTGTCGCCCGATACCGTCAAAGCGCGCCTCATGAAGACCGCGACAAAGACCATCGCGCTGAACAGCTCCTGGACCGATACGAGGACATCCACGACCTACCGCAGCCAGGCGGATATCTTCACGGTAGGCGCCGGTTATGTCGACGTCTGGTCCGCGCTGAACGTGACTGACGTGGTTCCCGTTGGCACGTATGCGCTCTCACCCGAAGCGGTTCGCGATGCGATCACGGGGGTTGTCAGCGTGAACGCCTCCAGCGTGATCTGGGGCAGCTCGGTGATTTGGGGCAGCTCCGTGATCTGGGGCAGCTCGGTAATCTGGGGCTCGAA
>DASSSG010000060.1:0-4711 GCA_035708545.1 Bryobacteraceae bacterium
CCGCGCTTTCAGTCATGGGCCAGGACACACGGCCCGAAGCTACGCACGCGCTGCTCGGGACGCTCACCGACGAAAACGACAGGCTCGTGCTGCGCGTCGAGCTGAAAGACCTCAGATCCGAAGCGCCGGTCACGCAGTGGACGGGGGTGTACGGCCGGGCCCAGTTGCGCTACGCGCCCGTGGCGCTCGCGGGCGTAGTGAGCAGCGGGCTGCACCTGCCCGCTCCGGCGGAATTGGCGACCATCAGCACCACTGCCGAGCCGCTGTATCGACAGGCCCTGGCACTGACGCGGCAGGATTCGAGAATCGACGAAGCGCTTGCGGTGCTCGAACGCGTGATCGCACTCGATCCGGATTCCGCTCTCCCGTATGCCGCGCTCGCCGAGGCGCAGTGGCGGAAGTACTTTCTGTTGCGCGACACAGCGTGGTCCGAACGCGCGCGGCAGTCGGTCGACGAAGCCGAAATCCGCAATCCCGATTGTGCCGAGGTCCACAACATTGCCGCGCTGCTCGAGATCTACCGCGATCGGCGCGAGCAGGCGATCGCACGTTTGCTGCGGGCGACCGAATTCCCGTCGGTGAACAGCGACCCTTACCGGCGCCTTGGCGCGATGTACCAGCGCAGCGGCCAGTTTCCCGAGGCTCTGCAGGCACTCCGAAAAGCAGTCGCACTCGAACCGGCGTTTTTCCGGTCTCATCAGGATCTCGCCAGCTTCCACTTGTCACGCGGCGATTACGCGGAAGCGGCGAAAGAGTACGACACGGCAATTCGGCTGGCTCCCGATGTCCCGCAGCTTCACGCATTGCTGGCGGCGTGCCGCAAGAGTCAGGGCCGCTTCGTGGAAGCGGAAGCGGGTCTGCGCCAGGCCATCGCGATATCTCCGGCAGCAACGACAATGACCGAACTCGGACACGTGCTCCTGTATCAGCGCAAAGAGCGGGACGCGATTCCATGGTTCCAGCGGGCCGTCGCCGCCAATCCGAAGGGCTATTATGCCTGGGTGTATCTCGGCGTGTCGCTGCGGAGAGCGGCGCGCGCGGCCGAGGCGAAGCAGGCGTTCCGCCGGGCATTGAGGCTCGTGGAAGGCGACGTCGCTCGCAATCCGCGGAGCGGCTACGAGCGCGCTTTCCTCGGCTACCTCTGCGCCGAAACGGGAGACGCGGTGAGAGCTGAAGCGGAGGCGGCCCAGGCGCTGCAATCGTCTCCGGCCAATGTGGACGCGATTGAGGTCGTGGCACTCACTTACGAGGCGATCGGCAAACGGGAGCGCGCGCTCAGCGTGCTCAACTCAGCGCCGCGACCGGTGCTGGAGAATATCCAGCGCTGGCCCGACGCATCCAATCTCGCCAGAGACAAGCGGTTCCTGGCGTTACTGGCTTCCGCTCGCGGAAGTCAAACCTGAACCACAACCCCCGCCTCGAGCGGGAGAAAGAACGAGGATAGGATGGCAAACCAACCCAGTGGCGGCGACCTGCCGCCCGGCGGCGGCAAACCGAAGAAGAACAGGAAGAACAAAGCATCCAGGAAGAAGACGGGCAGCAAGGGCGGCGGCTCGAAAGGCCGCTGAGAATGATCGTCAGGTCCGTCGACGAGGTACGGCAGCGGCCGTTCCGCGCTCAGCGGCAGCTCAGGACCGAATGGTGCTGGGCTGCCCTGTGCAACAGCGTCGAACATTTCTTCGATGGCACATCAGGACGCACGCAGTGCGAGATCGTGGGCCGCCTGCTGCACGAACATTGTTGCGGCGAGCTCCAGCCGGAACAGGTGAAACAATGCAACCGACCGCATTTCCTGGATCGGGCGCTCAACGAGTTCGGATGGCTGGCGGTTCCGGAGATCCGTCGCCCGATCGATTTCGACCGTCTCCGCGCCGAGATCGACAACGGCCGGCCGGTCTGCCTGTTCATCGGCTGGCTGGATGATGACGGCAACGTATCCGGCGGCCACTTCATCGCGATCAAGGGTTACAAGATCGCCGATGACGGCGAGAAGTTCGTGTCCATAGAAGACCCGCTGTGGGAGGACTACGACATCTCGTGGGATGTTCTCCGCGCCCGTCGAGGCGGCTACCGCGACGGCCGGGGCCGCTGGGACAGGACCATTCTCGTGCGCGATGCACGCGCTCAGTGAACGGCAACGGGAGGAATACATGCCGATCGAATATACGGAAAGCGCGGCGGAAACACGCGCCACGTACGACGCGACGGTGGCGGCGCTGGTCCACAAGGACGCACTCGCCGGCAAGACCATTCACCTGCAGGTCGAGACGCTCGGACTGAAGGAACTCGCGAACGGAGCCGATCTGAGCGCGGCGAAACCATCGGGCTGCCGTTTCTTTACCGTGCAGCCGGATGGCTCCGTCGTCGCGGCGGATGTAGCGGACCCGGGTGAGTACGCGGATACCGCGAAACTCCGCAGTCTGATGCGCAGCAACCTGGCAGCGGAGACATACGAGCGCATTGTGAGCGCGGACCGGCTCGAAGCACTGGCCGCCGAACGCTACGAAGCCCGGCTGTTGAGTATCCCAGGCATCTTCGTAGAAGCGCTTCGCGTCCGCAGCACTGACGGCGGTGTCGAGTTCGTGGTCCCGCTGGTCGCGTCCGAACCGGCGCTGAATGCGCAGCCGGTTTTCAAGCCCGACGATTTCCTCGCGATCGCGAGGTCACTTGCGGCCGAGCGGCTGGAGGCATGGCGCGAGATCCAGAACGAGCCGGACGGTTCAGCGTAGCGGCAGACGCCGCACGCTCGCCTACTGCACCGCGGCGCGTGCCGACTCAAGGTCGTCGACGAAGCGGAACACGCGATCGAGCCGGGTGACACGGAAGCCGTCACGCACCTGACCGGTGGCGCCGGCGATGACGAGTTTGCCGCCAGCCTGCATAGTCATGTTCAGACTCGAGATGCAGCGGCCGATGCCGGTGCTGTCGATGTGCGTCAACTCGGTGAAATCGAGGATGAACTTCCGCTTTCCCTTCGCAAGTCCGTCGCGGATGGCGTTCTCGAGTTGTGCGCCCTCGGGGCCGAGCATCAGCCGCCCGGCGGCGCTGATGACGACAATGCCGCTGTCCTCGTCGCGACAGCGGATGTCGAGAGCCGTGCGGTGCGTCCCTGGTTCCGGCAAGCTTCCATTTTAGAGCCCGAAGGCGAAGGTCAGCCGGGTGGTCGCCTTTGCCGGCTTGCCATCCGCGAGAAAAAGTCCAGTCTTTGACGACGTTGAGGACGGCGCTCGTGAGCAGGGGGTTGCCTACGACGGGCTCACACCGTTCGACCTTGCCGGTGGAATCGACAACCAGCTCCACTGTGACCTTGCCGACGACTTTCATCTGCCTTGCGATCGGCGGGTACGCAGGTTCCTGCTTCGTCAACACCGCCTGGCGCGCCGCCTGTTCCTGAATCTTCAACAGGTCCTCACCGAACAGCGGCGTCATGCAGGCCAGCAACAGTAATGTCTCGACGTATCTCATAGCTGATTCTCAGAAGCGGTATTTGAGACCCCATTGAATGATCCGCGCTTCCGTCGCGGTATTCACGATCTGACCGAATCCGGCACCGATGTTCGTTCCCGGGACACCGAAGTTGGTGTGATTGAAGGCGTTGAAGAACTCGGCCCGCAGCTGAACCGATCTGCCCTCGCTCATGGCGATTGACTTCGCCGCATTCACATCCACGTTGAACAGCCCGGGTGCCCGAACGATGCCGACACCAGAATTGCCGAAGGCCTGATACGGGACGAACCCGGGAAGCGCGGGGTTCACCTGCAGGATGCGAAAGGCGGCGGTGTCGAACCAGCTATCGACCGACCGGCGATCGGGTGGCAGCGCACCGTTGCCGAGGCGATTGGGCCTGCTGCGGCGTTCTCCCCCGAGGTTCAGAAGCTCGGACTGGGTGATGGTGAGGGCGAGGCCGGTTTGAGCGGTCACGATCGGCGACAGTTCCCACCCGCCCAGCAGCAAGTCGAGTGCTCGCGGGAGATGGGCCGCATACGCCTGCCCGCGGCCGACGGGAATCTCGAGAACACCGGAGGCAACGAAGCGATGCCTGACGTCAAATTCGGCGGGACCGTACTCGGCGCGCCGATTGTAGCCGTTCTGCGGCTCCCTGAAGACTCCGAGATCGACGCCCACGCCGGCGGTTGCCGTTGACAGGTGGTCCGCGGAGTCACTGAGAGCGCTGCCCCAGGTCCAGGCGGCGCCGATACTCGAGCGTTTCGTAAGTCGCGTTTCGACTTTGGCCTGCAGCGAGTGGTAACTGGATCGACCGATATTTTCGAGGTACTGTATGGTTCCGCCGTTCAGGCCGAGCGGCGCGAGCGGCCGCGCTCCCGCCGATGGCACGCCTTCGCTCGAGAAAACTACCGGCGCCTGATTCAGATTACGGAATGCAGGCAACTTGAGACCGCGGTTGCCGACGTAAGCCAGTTCGAGGGCCGTGTTCATAGCGAAGCCCTGCTGGATGCCGAAATTCCATTGCTGCGCATAGGGCGTGCGCTGGAACATATCCTGCGCCTTGCGTGCGACGGTGCTGAGGTTGATCAGCCCGATATCGATCAGACCGGCGGGAATGCCGTCACGCAGACGGAAGATCGCGCTCGAAGAACGGAGTGTCTGCGAGCCCGAAATGGATTTGTCGGCGTTGATCACGAACGGCAGGTTGAACCCAAGCAGCCCTTCGCGACCCTGACGGTTCGTATGGTTGTAGAACACTCCATAG
>DASSSG010000061.1:0-10599 GCA_035708545.1 Bryobacteraceae bacterium
GCACGGCCATAGATGCGAAGGTGAGAAGACTGAAGACTCTGAAGCCCTCAACCATTTCCGTGGCGTAATGTTGCCGGTAAACGGAGTCAGAGGGATCTTCGTCGACGTGGAAGTATTGTCGAAGACAAGCTTTAAGCGGAATTGGCTGCGGACCCGTGTGGCGGCGCTCGAAATCGATCATGGCGCACATCCGATAGCGCGCACAGCGGCTCTGAACTCAACGCGCCGGTTGCGTTCCCGGCACGACCGCTCAGTACCGCTACACACGGGTCTACTCTCGCCGAAGCTGACGGTTCGGAGTTGAGTCGCCGGAACGCCCAGGTTGATGAGTCTTTGCTGGACGGCGGTAGCCCGTCGCAGCCCCAGCATGCGGTTGAACTCCACAGGACCACTGTCATCGGAATGGCCTTCGATTACGAAGATGACGTGCGGGAACTCGCCGTGAATCTCCCGGAGCACAGCAGCGATAGAGAGCATGCGTTCACTGCTTTCAGGTTCCGCCTCACTAACCGGGAAGGTGACGGGTTGTGCAGCCTGTGCAAGGCGTTCCTGTACGGCAGTTGGTGCGGGTATCAGGTCCTCGGCAGGCCTCGGCCGGAAGGGGGTCGCGGCCTGAGTTGTTCGCATCCCACACCCAGCTGCGGCAGCGGCCACGATCACAACACAGGCGTGTAGGGCACGGCGATTGTGCAACATCCCGTTCTCTCCTCGCCAGAGTGAATGCATGCCGGTTGCCAACGCTCTCTGGCGTCTTCCGGGCGCGAAAGCTTCGATGGTACGTTCGGCGCCCGAGCCGAGACTGGCGGGATCGGGCATCTGCCGAAGGCAGCGGCAAGTCAGGCGGTGCCGAGCCGTTGACTGCTGGACGCGCTTGCGCGAGCACCATCAGCACCCGGTGAACGCGGGACGTTGTGATGACGACCACGGCAAATTCTGAGCCGGAAAGCAGCTAGCGAATGAACCAGACGATGCGCTCGTCCGCGGATCGGGGGACGATGCCAAACGTGCCGAACTTCGTGATGACGGCGAGACCCTCGCCCTCGGATGTCTGGTCATTTATCCGGCCAACCACGACGATCGCGTCTCCCTTCTCGAGGTCTGCATATTCGGCAGGCGCCAGCATTATGCCGGCGCCCGGGTCGACGCGCGTCGCCTGCGTAATGCTCTCAGTAGTCCGAAATACCTCGCCACCGGGTAACAAAATGCTGAGCTTCCGGCCGGTGCCGTACTCTCTGACCTTTATGGTTGATGCGAGCGGCTGCACGTCTATGAGCGTGCCGAGGACCGCGCGGTAGCCGCCCTTCAGCACGAGTGAGGCGGTGATCGCCGGATCGGCGACGTCTCGCGTACCTCGGACAAATATCTGCTCGCCAACTTGCAGATCCCGGAGTTCGAATGGCGTCAAATCAGAGAGCCGGCGGGCCGTTCTGGGAACGGACCTCAGCTCTGCGTCGGGCGCAAGGTTGATTGTCAGCGCCACGTCATGTGGGGACGGCGGAACGGGAAGGACCACTAACGTCCGCGCCGGAACGTCGATGGACCAAATTGTTCCGTACACAGCACTCCTCTGCCACGCGATCAGAAAATCGCGCTGGGCCCGCTGAACGTCTGCCCGCGCTACTACCGATATCTCCTTCTGCGCCCGATCTGCCGCGGCGTGGACGCAGACGATGTCTCCAAGGTGCACGTCGGAGGGTTTGACTCGTGCAGCCGAGCCTCCGGGCGTGACTGCGAGCCTCGCCAACATGGTCCCAGCGGAAGGGGTAACCTCCTGCACGGAACCAGTGACGTCTTTCACGAGCAGCGTGCCGGATAGCAGATCGGAGGCAATCACGGCACCCGTCACGCTGCAGCGGAGTTCCTCTTCCTCCGCCGGAGGGGCTCCGGATATCAGAAGCGCCCTGGCGATGAAACAGAGCAGTGTGATTCGCATATACATCGGCATTGTTGTGCACCCTACGTCAACGCCCTTCGAAGAAACGCTTCGATGGTCCTGGCCGCGGATCCGTTAGCCGTAGACAGACTCGGACGGATCTTCGACGTCCTGGCAGAGTATCGGAAGAACCGGCGTGCCACCAGGACTGCCTGGATTCGGCATCTGCCAGCACCAGTTGACAATCAGAACAGTGACACCACTTCCACCAGCAGCGCGCTTGCGCGAGCACCAACAAGACCCGGCGCACGCGCGAGGTTGTAATGAGGACGCCGCGAGCGGGATCCCAGAAGTCCACTCGCATTCCGCACTGGATAGAACCCGGCTGCCGTGCGGATCTCGCCGTCCTGAACCGCGCACGTACACGGGAACCGGCTCCAGACAGCAGGCCGGATGACCCTGGAGGAATGCATCCAATCCTCCGCAGGTGTCGATGATGACATAGTCGCGATTCGCAGTCTGGACCACCAGTCGCGTGCCTGGCGGAAGCTGGTCGACGGATACAGTGTTCAGGATTCCGGTCGCCAGTTCGGACGCGGTCACGCCGAAGCCGTCGGTTATCCGCGGCGCATGCGGATCAAGTTCACTGCCGCGCTCACACATCGTTCTGCTCGCAGACGTTCTCTGGGCGCGCACCTCACGCCGCAACCGTCAAATCGGGTTTGCGGGGAGACCGTTGGGCTCTTTTGTTCGCTTCCAGTTCAGGAAACGTTCTCACGGACGCACGGCGGAGGATCTCGCGGCGAAGATGCGCGCGTCCACGATGCAACCGCGTCTTAACCGCGCCTTTAGAGAGGCCCATGCAGTCCGCGATCTCTTTTGTCGATCTGCCCTCGCGATCGGCCAGTCGAAGCGCGATCGAGTAAAATGCCGGCAGTCGTGACAACGCGTCCTCGACTACGGTCCGGCATTCGGCTTCGAGCAGCAGTTCCTCTGGCGTCCGCGGCCGTCCGATGCAACTCGGCTGAGCATCAAGCGACTGCGAACGCGGTGAATCGAGTGGTCTCGAGCGCTTTCGACGCAGTTCCATCAGGCTATGGTTTACGACAATGCGATGCAGCCAGGTACGGAAAGAGGCATCCTCCCGGAAGGACGAGAGGTGAGTTATCGCCTTCCAGAGTGCGTCCTGGGCGATCTCCTCGGCGTCCTCATGAGAGCGCAGGATCCGCACCGCCACTCGATAGGCCTCGGGCCAGTGCTTGGAAACGAGTTGATCGATAGCGAGGTCACTGCCGGCCTTCGCCATGACGAGTAGTGATGCCTCGGGAGAGTCAAGTGTTGGCATCTGTGCTGCCATGCTTTTGCTCATCTGTGACGCATAGCTGCATGCCTCATGCCAAAGCCCTTCAGCGCCGACGGCGAGCCATCAGGGATAGGATTGTCACGCGCCGGTCGGCCCAGCCGATCGTCTCAAGCGCGCGATCCTGAACGCGCGCGGCACGGGCTCCGCAACGACTCTGGTCGCGAGGGCGGGGTCGGAGCAACTCTGTCAGGAGTCGGTGGTGCCTGTCGGGCGCAGACGTGCGCTATCGCAGGTATCCGCACCTTTCTGCAGCGTCTTGACAAGGTGCGAGGTGTACAGGCCGGTTCCATGCAGCGTGACGCCGCGTCCTGCCAGGGTGCGGAGCATATTGCGGCCCCCATCGTCGATGACGGACACCTCCCGGAGTACGATCGAAATCACCTTGCCCGATCTCAGAGCCTGCATACAGTAGTTCTCGGCGACCTGAGCATATTCACCGCGGAGCTGCCCATCAATGATCACCAGCGTCTGTGCTCCCTGTATGCGTTCGGTGATTCTAAACATGGCTGATCACGTCCAACCTGATACAAGCACTCATACCCCCACATCGGCCAGCGTCGTATTGAGCTGCGTACAAAGGCCCAAACGGCGGCGTGCGTCGGTAGCTGCGACGATCATCATCAAATGCCGAGACAGATGGCGAGATTACGGCAGGCTCTGGAGTGCGTCAGGTGTTTGGGAATCCCTGGAGAGGACGAGGGAGGATGGATGGCGAATGCGCTCAGGAATACAGTCGCGCACGGCGGAGTATGTGCGACGAACGATGCGCGCGAGTGCAATCGCATCGCGGGGGGACAGCCCTCGGCCCGGCGGTTGACGCTGCCGGCTGGCTGCGATTCCGTTTTCGCCGGGCAATTAGTCTTCGGTGCGCGAGCCGCCGTCCCACTCAATCGCCACGAGACGTTCGTCGGGAGACACTTCCTCGATCACGACGAAATAACGGTTGATTTCAGCCACGTATCGCGGCTCGGACACCTGGCCGGACTCCTGAAGCTCCCATGCGGCGATGAACGCGGCACGGTTTGCCTCCGTGAGTGAGGAGAACATCAGTACACGTATCATGCGGTTCCTTCCTGCGGGAGAGATCGACCCAATGACGGCCAGGATGACGACGACCGCAACCAGAATCGCCAAACAAACGGACATGCGGATCAGAATGGCCGTCATTCCTGCTCCCGCTCACAATCGAGCATGCGAGCGGCCAGGGCCGAAGTATTCGAAAGCGCGGCGGACCGGCAGCCTTCGTGAGAAGACGACGCGGCGGGTCCCGCAAAAAGTCGGCAAATGCCGAGGCACATGCCAATTGGCAGTAGCGCGCCCCAGTCCCTGCGAGGCATCTAAAGGCGCTTGACAGCGTAGCGGCTAACGGCGACAGAGCTGCATTAGTGCGGTTCAAGACTATGCCCCACGAGTTATTCGTCCGCTACCTTGCGAGCATTGCAACAGGCATTACGTGTGCCGCGCTGCTTGCCGGAACGGCACCAGGCGCGCAGACGGTCACGGCAGCCGAAGCTACGCTGACCGGTGCAGTCTTCACTATCGACGATACAAAGGAACGGTCAGTCGTACCAGGCGCCAAAGTGGTGATCCAACCCGCCGCAGGCGAGGCCGCCGTGGCGAGCACGGACGAACAAGGCCGCTTTACGGTGAGACTGCTGCCTGGACGATATCGCGTCAGCGTCGAATTCCCGAACATGGAGGCGACACCGGTCGATGCCGATGTTCGTCCGGGAGAACAGACCGTTGTCGACCTCGAGCTAAGGCTTGCTGCCGTGAAGCAATCGGTTACGGTATCGGCGCAGGCTGAGGCCGTGGACACCACCGACACGTCTTCCAAAGCGGTTCTGCACGAATCCACGGTTGTGAATGCACCCAACCCGAACGAGCGCGTGGAGAGCTTACTGCCGCTGATTCCCGGCGTGGTCCGCGGACCGGACGGCCTTATCAACATGAAGGGGGCGCGGACGTCGCAGGGGGCAGTGCTCGTTAACAGCGCAAATGTTTCCGATCCGGTCACCGGCAATACGGGCGGCGTGAACCTGCCGATCGATGTCGTCTCGTCGGCGGAAGTGGTAGCGAATCCCTACGACCCGGAGTACGGCAAACTGGCCGGGGCAGTGGCCATGATCGAGACCCGCGTATCGGACTTTAACAAGACTCATTTCCGCGTGCAGAACATCATGCCCCGGCCGCGGCAGCGCGGCGGAAACATCGTCGGCATTGGGGCTGCAACTCCGCGCGTGAGTATGACTGGACCGCTGATTCGGAACCGCGTCGCTCTCACACAGGCTTTCGAGTACCGCTTTGTCCGCTCGCCAGTTTCAAGTCTCCCGCCGATGAGCAGGGACAGCGAACTCGAGAGCTTCGACTCCTTCAGCCAGCTGGACCTGAACCTGACCGAGACACAGACCGCGGCCCTCACGGTCGCCTTCTATCCTCAGAAGCAAAACTATCTGGGACTGAATACCTTCAGACCGCAGCCGGCAACTCCCGATCTGCGGCAACGGGGTTACGTCGCCGGCTTTTCGCACAAGCTCGTGTCACACTCCGGGGCGCTCCTGGCGTCACAGGTAAGCTACAAAACGCTCGACGCAGATCTTAAGGCGCACAGCGACGATCTGTACCGCCTGGGCATAGAGGCGGCGACGACAAGCGGAGGATTCTTCAACCGCCAATCCCGCGACACCGGCCGATTGGAGTGGAAGGACGTCTACTCGGCAAGGCCCATCGATAGATGGGGCCATCACCAGCTCAAGGCCGGGCTCAACCTCGTTCGCACCACGTTCGACGGCTGGAATTCATTTCGCGCGGTTGACGTTCTGCGGGAGTCTGGACGACCAGCTGAGCATATCGCGTTTACACCTGACGTCAATACGTCCATTACGCAACGCGAATACACCGGCTTTGTTTTGGACAAATGGACCGTATCTCCGGGATTTACGTTGGACGCGGGCTTGCGCCTGGATCGGGACTCCGTCAGCGATGAGAATCATCTGGCCCCGCGGGTGGGATTTGCGATTGCGCCCCGAGGAACTGTGAAGACGGTCATCCGCGGCGGCGTCGGCTACTTCTATGACCGCATCAATCTCAACATTGCAACGTTTCCGTTCCTGCCGCAACGTACGGTGACACGGTATCTGCCCTCCGGCGAGGTTTCGAGCGTAACGAGCTACCAGCAACGGGTTGGCGGAGCCCTCGACAATCCACGCAGCATCGCGTGGAACGCGGAGATAGAGCGCGAAATGACGCCGAGCCTCGTATTGCGGGCAGGCGTCAGCCAGCGCAATACGGTGCGGGACTTTTTCGTAGAACCGCTGCAATCGGCCGATCAGGGCGCTTTGTATCTTTTCAACACCGGCCGGAACCGATACCGGGAGTTTCAGTTGACCGCAAGGTACCTGTTCCGCCACCACGTCGTGCACGGGTCATACGTGCGTTCGAGTGCCATCGGAGATATGAACGACTTCAATCAGTTCTTTGGCAACCTGCCCACGCCGATTATACGCGCGAACGAGCGTGGCCGTGTGCCGTTTGACGCGCCGCACCGAGTCCTGTTGTGGGGCGAGTTTGCGGCGCCGTGGAAGGTCACGGTACTGCCTGTGCTCGACGTCCACACGGGCTTCCCGTACTCGATCGTCGACGAGGAGCGTGATTTCATCGGCAAGCGAAACCGGGCCGGGCGGTATCCGCGCTTCTCCTCACTGGACCTTCAGGCGACGAAGCGGGTCCCTCTGCCAGTACCTGCAAAGAAGTTACACGGAAGCATTGGAGTCCGCGTGTTCAATCTCCTGAACCACTTCAACCCCAGGGACTTTCAGCAGAACGTAGCGAGCCCGCAGTTCGGCGGCTTTTACAACGGCGTTGGACGGACGTTTCGCGGGAAATTCATCCTGGAGTTTTGATTCATGCTTCACGCTTTGATCCTGCTCGCGTTCGCGCCGCCCGTTTCATCGGCCGTTTCCGCGTCGGACATCGTAGCGCGAATGCTTCACGCCGACAGTGAGAGAGCCGCGGCCCTGAAGGGCTATGTGGGCACCCGACGTTACACCTTCGAGAACAAGCGTGTCGGCAAGCGAGCCGAAATGACCGTCCGTGTAGTATGCGACGAGTCCGGCGCCAAGACATTCGAGGTTATATCCGAGAGCGGTTCCGGATTCGTACGAAAGCGAGTCCTTCGAAAGATGATCGACGCGGAGCAGGAGGCGAGCCGAAAAGGCGAGCGCGAACAAACCCGTATTGAACCGCGGAATTACGACTTTCACCTGACGGGTACCGACGTAATGAATGGAAGACGTGCGTATGTATTCGAGATTGCTCCTCGCACCGAGAACAAATTTCTGATACGCGGGCGCATCTGGGTCGATGCGGAGGACTTTGCCATTGCCCGGATCGAGGGTCAGCCGGCGAAGAACCCGTCTTTCTGGATCAAGAGCGTGCGCGTGGTCCAGCAATATGGACGTTCCGGCCAGTTCTGGCTGCCGGCCGCCAACGAGTCGCATGCCGAGGCGAGGATCTTCGGTGCAACGGATGTCGCCATTCAGTACTTCGACTATGTGGTTGGAGAGCAAAAGGCGAACCTTCAGCAGACGCGGGACGAAGGAAGGCAGCCATGAAGTGGATCCGAATCGGCGCCGCGCTCGCCGGGATCCTGCTGCTCGGGGTTCTCATCCGTAAGCTGGGATCGCGCGAGGTCATTGACCAGCTCCGATCCGTCGAAGTTGCCCTGGCGATTGTCATCGTCTGTGGGGCACTGAGGCTCGCGGTGCAAACGCGTGCCTGGCAACTCGCTCTGCGCGCCGACGAGATTGAAGTGCCGCAAGGACGGCTCGTGGGGATTCGCCTGGCGGCCCAGGCGGGAGGTTACCTGGCGGCCCTCGGTGCGGTGGTCACCGAACCGGCGAAGCTCGCCCTGATGCGGGGATCGGCTGCCATCACCGCAAGCGCACCCGCGACCCTGGCGGAGACTGGGTCATATTGGTTCACCAGCGTTGTCCTTGGCCTGGCGGGCACCTGTGCGGCAGCGATTCTCATTCCCGGCTCACGAATTGTGTGGCTGTCGGCTGCTGTCTTCGCAGTCGCATTCGTTTTCCTGCTGGCGCGCGGAGCGCTGTTATCACCCATCGTGCGGCTGGCCGGTGCGCGGGCACCGAAATGGCTGCGTTCGGCAGAGACGACAGAACTTCTGATTCGATCATTCCGTCAGCGCCGGCGCAACGCGGCGACAAAGGTCATGGCGCTCGAAACCGTAGCTCAGCTGTTGACGCTCGCGGAGGTTGCCGCTGTGCTGTGCGTCGCCGGTATGCGGACGTCAGCGCTTCACATACTCGCCATCGAGTCGGCGGGCCGTTTGGTGAAGATCCTCGCCGCCTGGGTGCCCGCGCGGTTAGGCGCTGACGAGGCAGGCGCTGCAGCCGCTTTCGCGATTTTGGGACTTCCGCCGGCGGCGGGACTCACGCTGGCGCTCGCACGCCGCTTGCGAGATCTTCTGTTCTGCATAGCGGGTGCAGCGTGGGCGGGGTTCTCCGTGCGCCGTCCCTCAACCGTAGATGCACCTCGCGAACTGAGTTGCGCTGTGCTTAGAGGAGCATTGACATGCAAGCAGTGATCGCGGTGAAACCTTCTGAGACGATCGCGGCCATCACGCTGATTTGCGGTGTGCCGCTGCTCGAGCGCGTAATACTGACCGCGGTTCGCAGCGGCTGCAAACGGGTAGTCCTGTTGTGCCCGCCATCTCTCCCCGGCGCCGCCGCGCGCGCTCGCTTGAGGACACCCCGTCTCGGAGGCGCGGAAATCGACACTGTCGATCTCGCGGCTCCGTTCGACGAAGCCGACGCCGAGCAATGGCATCGAGTGTCTGGCCGCCTGGAGGACAGGTTTCTCTGGATGCCCTGGGGCTACATCCCGCACCGAAACGCACTGGCCGAGCTTCTCGGCCGCGCAGTCGCAAAGCCGCGTGCGAACGTACGGTTCGCCTTCCACAGGAGCGAGCCGGTTTCAATCTTCGATGTCCCTGCGGTCCTTGTGAAAAGCGAACTGGCTGATGGATGTGGCGCGCCCCTCGAAACGCTGCTCTGCGAAGGTGAGCCTGGTCTTCTCCTGCGAGGTCCCGCGGATGTCGCACATGCAGAAAGAGAGTTGGTCCGTCGGTCTGGCAAAGTAACAGACGGGATCTACTCTCGTTTCAATCGCTGGCTCTGCCGCCCGGCGGTGCGTTGGCTATCGCGAACGAGAATCACGCCAAATGCGGTGACATTCGGAGGTCTCGCCGTGGCGCTGCTCTCCGGTATGTTGTTCGCTCGCGGGACCTGGCTCAGTAATGTAGCGGCAGCGATCCTGTTCTTCGTTTCCGGGCTGTTTGACGAGATAGACGGCATGCTGGCAAGAATTAAGTTTCAGGAATCTCCATTCGGCTGCTGGCTGGAAACGATGGTCGATTACACAACCTACGTCGTGATTTTTGTCGGTATGACCATCGGCGGTTATCACCGGAGCGGCCCCGAATACCTGCTTGTCGGAGCAGCGCTACTGATCGGGAGCCTGCTTTCGTTTTGGGTGATCAGTATCCAGCGCAAGCTGGCCGCGCCCGCGAGCAGGCCGAACGAGTACTCACGCCGCTATCTGGCAGCGTTAGACCGCGACGGAAAAAATCTGATCTCGAGGGCCGTTCGCCAGCTTCAGTTCCTCACGAAAAAGGGTGTTCTCGTGCACTACCTGCTCTTGTTCGCCGTGTTCGGACTTCTTCCGCTTTTTCTGACACTGGCGGCGCTGGGCGCGAACATCGCGTGGATGGTCACCATATACCTGAATTTCAGGCTGTTCAGCGGCCATTCCCGTGCTTTGACAACATCGCAGCGCGCAGTTGCTGCGGAGGTGAAACGATGAAGGCGGTAATTCTCGCGGCCGGCAAGGGCACGCGAATCCACGAAGTGACGCATGGTCAGCCAAAGTGCCTGCTGTCCTTCGGGACAAGAACGATTCTGGACTGGCAAATTCAGGGCCTGCTTAGCGCCGGGATTTCAAAGGTAGCGATCGTAGTTGGGCACAACGCGGATAGCGTGGTCAATCACGTCGAGCTCAACTATGCCGATCGATCACACAGGTTCCATTTCATACAGAACCCTGAGTACGACAAGACGAACAATATCTATTCACTGTGGCTGGCTCAGGATTGGCTGCGGCGCTCGGATTTCCTGTGCCTGAACGCGGACGTCCTGTGCCACCCCGGCATTCTCGCGGCCGCTGCCAAAGGCCCCGGGCTGGTGTCGATGGTCATTGACCCTGCCTGGCGTGATGAGACGATGAAGGTCGTCATCCGCCAAGGTCGTGTGCTCAGGATGAGCAAAGGTATCGCCCACACGGATTT
>DASSSG010000062.1:0-8983 GCA_035708545.1 Bryobacteraceae bacterium
ACCATCTCGCCTGGAGCGTTTTTCAACTACCCGAATCTCTTCCAGGAGGGAGCTCCCCTCGCTGCGATCCTCTTCGTGGCCGTCACACTCGTGCTGCTGGTTGCGTGTGCCAATGTCGCCAATATGCTGCTCGCCCGTGGCCTCGCACGCCGGCAGGAAATGGCGATTCGCCTCTCCATCGGCGCGGGGCGGTGGCGATTGATCCAGCAGTTGCTCACCGAAAGCCTGATGCTTGCGATCGCCGGTGGCGCCGGCGGCGTGGCGATCGCGTGGACTGCCGGTCATGCGCTGCTGGCCGCCATGCCGGCGAGCGAATTCGCGGCCCACCAGTTCGATCTCTCACCGGATTCCACCATCCTTCTGTATACGCTCGGCATCTCGATCCTCACCGGCATCGTGTTTGGGCTGCTGCCGGCCCTGAGCACGCTTCGTGGCGACTTCAGCCCGGCGCTGAAAGCCGCCGGACTGGAGGGTGCGGCGCGACGCCGTCCCGCCTGGCTGCAGAACACTCTTCTGGCTGGACAGGCCGCCGCCGGTATGGTCCTGCTGCTGAGCGCCGGCCTCCTGCTCCGCGGATTCGAGAAGGCTTTCAGCTTCGATACGGGGCTCGATCTCCACCACATGCTCGTCGCCTCCTTCGATCTCCGCCAGCAGCAGTACACCGCATCGCAGTCGGAGCAATTCATGACCGATTTGCGTGACCGGGTAGCGGCACTCCCCGGCATCGAGGCCGCATCGCTGACCAGCGTCGCGCCTCTGATCAGCAGCAACCAGGGCCAGGCGCGAGTGATCGGGCGTGACGGCAGCCCAGGTCGCTTGTTTCAGTTTGGCTTCGACGACATCGCCGACGGCTACTTTGCCACCTACGGCATTCGCATTCGAAGGGGACGTCTGTTCACTCCGGCCGAGCTTCGCGCCGGCGCGAAAGTCACTGTCATCGATGACCGCTTCGTGCAGCAGCAGTTCGGAACCGAGGACCCCCTGAGGCGGCCCGTGCGCTTCGGCGATCGCCCCGAGGACGACCGCGAAGTCATCGGCGTGGTCGCATCGACGCAGCCTCTCGAACCCACTCAGGCTGTTTTGCCCCGTGCCTACTTCCCGATGCGCGGCCTCCGCTTCATTGAAGCGAGGCTGATTGTCAGGTATTCGGGGGACGCCCCGAGTGCCATGAAAACGGTCGAGCGCGTCGCCCGCGAGCTCGACCCCGCGGTCACGCCCCGCCTGCAGCGCATTGAAGAAAACATCGATATGGCGCTGACGCCCGTGCGCCTGGCCGCCGCCGTGGCGGGCACGCTCGGCAGCGTCGCCCTGCTTCTCGCCTGCTCCGGTATTTATGGCGTGGTGTCATTTGCCGTGAATCGTCGCCGCCGGGAGGTCGGCGTCCGAATGGCTCTCGGTGCCGGCAAACCCGCGGTGATGCGTCTGATCCTGTGGCAGGGGCTCAAACCGGTGCTTGTTGGAGCACTGGCCGGAAGCTCGCTCGGAGCCGCTGGTGGCCAGCTCATTCGTAATCTGCTTTACGGTTTGAGCGCGCTAGATCCGATTTCTTTCCTGGGAACAGGTACAGTACTCGTCGTAGCTGCTGGGCTGGCCGCGGTACTGCCCGCTCGAGCTGCCCTTCGTGTCGATCCGGCCGTCACCCTGCGATATGAATGACTTGGAGCCGCCGTCCGCAAATTGACGGCGGCTTCCACCCTCACTTTTCCCCGTTCGACCCCCGCCTGTGTCAGTTCGAGTCGGGTATGTCCCGTCTTGACCCACCGAATGCCGCCAGGGTAAAGTCAGAGCTTCGGATGTAACTAGTTTTTCACTTAGCCCGGAAGGGGGAGAATGACCCTGCGTCTTAACAGATCATCTCTTTGCCTGTCCCCGGTCATCGCGCTATTTCTCTCTGGCTGCGCCACAAACTCCGCTCAGAAGTTCGGTATGAGCTTCCTGCCGCCGGCGCCGAAGAATGCAGTGCTGGTGGACCCGGTAGCGGAAGCGCCACGAGTCGAAGCCAATCTCTATCTACCCTCGAGCCCGTCGTTGGTGAACCCGGCGTTTCAGGTTCCTCCCAGGCCCACTGCGGCCGATATGCGCATTCGGCGCGCCGAAGAGAAGTATCAGAACGGCCGCCGTCTCTATGAGCAGGGGCGAGCCGACGAGGCCCGCAGGGAGTTCGATGGGGCCATCGATGTCCTGCTCGGCGCGCCCGACGATCTGCCGGACCGGAGCAAGATCGAGAAAAAGCTGGAATCGCTTGTTGCCGCGATTTACAGGCATGACGTGAACGGCATGGGCCTGGCTGATCTCTCGCAACAGGCCTGGGACAAGGCACCGCTCGAAGACATCCTCGAGATGACCTTTCCCGTAGACCCCGCCATCAAGCCGATTGTCCAGGACCAGGTGAAGGCGACGGTTTCGCAGTTGCCGCTCGAAGTCAACGATACTGTCCTCAGCTATATCAACTTCTTTTCGAGCGAACGCGGCCGGCGCACCCTGCTGACAGGTCTGAAGCGGGCCGGGCGGTACAGGGAACTGATCTCGCGGACTCTGGCCGAGGAAGGCGTCCCTCAGGAGCTGATCTATCTCGCGCAGGCAGAATCCGGTTTCCTGCCCCGCGCTGTTTCCTACAAGTCGGCTACCGGAATGTGGCAGTTCATGCGCTCCCGCGGCCGGGAATACGGGCTGGCGCAGAGCGCCCATCATGATGATCGGCTGGATCCGGAGAAGGCCACGCGCTCGGCGGCACGACACCTGAACGATCTCTATAAGAAATTCGGCGACTGGTACCTCGCCATCGCCGCGTACAACTGCGGAGACGGCTGCGTCGAACGTGCGGTCGCGCGGACCGGTTACGCCGACTTCTGGCAGCTGCGCGCCCGCAGGGCGATCCCGCGAGAGACCACGAACTACGTTCCGATTATCGTCGCCATGACCATCATGGCCAAAAATCCGAAGGCCTACGGCCTCGAGGAGATCGAGGTCGATGCGCCTATCGAGTACGACAAAGTGGATTTGCAGGCGCCGGCCCACCTCGCTCTCGTAGCCGATCTGGTCGACCGTCCGGTTTCCGAACTCCGCGACCTCAACCCCGCACTGCTCCGAAACATCGCGCCGGCGAGTTATGAGCTGAAAATCCCGAAAGGTACGGAACCGTCTCTCATGGCCGGCCTCGCCGCCATTCCGGAGGGCCGCTGGCAGTCGGCGCGCGTCCATCGCGTGTCCGATGGCGAATCCGCGGCAACCCTGGCGAAGCGCTATCGTACGTCCCCGGGCAGCATTGTGGAGATCGGCGACATGCTCGTGGTTCCGACAGCGACCGAGCAGGCTCGCGCTGCGAAAACAAAGGCGACTCACAGGAACGCTCAGACGCGCTACTCGAAGAGCGGCAGCAGAGCGGCCGCGAAGAGCACGCCCTCGCGCAGCGCGGGAATGCGTCGCGGCATCGGCCGTGGGGCGGTACTGGCTTACCGATAGCATCCGGTTCGAGTTCTTGTCTCACGCCCGCCGCAATCCGGTGGGCTTTTTCTTTCGACTCCGATCGCGTCCACGAACCCAGCCTGCACGTTTATCGCTTGCCTCTGCTCAGAATCGAGGTATTCTATGGGGTGTAATTCGACCTTACCGAGGAGGCTTCACCTGATGGAAGAAGTTCGCCTGGCTGCTCGTGACAGGGAAGACGAAATTGATGACTTCGACTACGACGAGGAGCACGTCGACGTCGAATCCGAGATCGAAGAGTACGGCGCGGATGACAGCAGCGGTTCAGACGAACGCTCCGGTACCGTCCGTAGCTCCACGACGAGGTACGCTACTACCGCCGCCGCCGAAGATGACGACGAGGAAGAGGACGAGGACGAAATGGAGGACGAGGACATCGGCGGCGCTGGAACATCTGTGTCTGCTGCCGGGACTTCTGCCGATATCGACGAAGAAGACGAGGAAGCGGAGGGCGGCGCGCTCGGCGGCGGAGTTGCCGGCGGCATGATGGGCGGCCGTGAAGAGGAGGAGACTCCTCGCAAGCCGGTCAAGCAGGCCCGGAAAGCCGGAGGCCGTGCCGCGCGGAAGCGCGCAGCCGCGGAAGGCGGCGAAGAGCCTGGTCGCGGCGCTGCCGGCCGCCCCGGTGCCAGACGCGCCGGAGCCAGGAAGGCTGCCGTTAAGAAGGCCGCGGCGAAGAAGGGCGCTGCGAAAGCCGCTGGGAAACGCGCTGCCGTGAAGAAGGCTGGCGCAAGAAAAGGCGCGGCCAGGAGAGGCGGCGCGAAAAAGACCAGCGCAGCCAGAGGCGGCAGCCGGGGTGCTGCAAAGAAGGGCGGCGGCAAGCGCGCGCGTGGCAGCCGCGGCGGCGCGAAGAGGGGCGGCGGTCGCGGCCGCGGCCGTTGATTATCCGGAGGGGTTTGCCCGGCTGCATTTCCGCAAGCCCCTTCCCTGACGAGTCTGTTCCTTCAGGATTCGACCACTTTTCGACAGCGGCCGAATAGTTCTATCAGCGATTCTGCATACTCCTCGGCGGTCCTGCTGCCCTTGCCCCCGTACCCCGCGGACGGGCCGCCCTTGCCATAGCCTGTCTGGACGGCGATGAACTTCATCAGCTCGAGGGCGATCTCATCCTTGCTCCGCGGAAAACCCGTCGCGGCCGGCATGGGTTCATCAGGCATATCCTCCTAAGGTACAGCACGGCCAACACGCATGCCGGTCAACGCCCGCCGCTTCATTCGCAAGATGCGCGGCGGCGCGCAGGCACATCTTCTCGAGGCCGAAGACGGTCGCTTCTACGTCGTCAAATTTGTAAACAACCCGCAGCATCGCCGCATCCTGGTCAACGAACTCATCGCCTCGGAGTTCCTTCAGTACCTCCAGATCTCGGCCGCGCCGGGCGCGATCGTGCGCGTGACGCCGAACTTCCTTGAAGCTAACCCGGAGGTTTACCTGCAACTCGGCCACGGCCGCATCCCGGTTGCTGCCGGCTGGCACTTCGGTTCCGCATTTCCGGGCGATCCCAACCGAGTGGCCGTATTCGATTTCGTGCCCGACGCGCTGCTGGTCAAAGTTGCCAATATGCGCGACTTCCTCGGGGTTCTCGCGTTCGACAAGTGGCTTGCTAATGCGGACGCGCGCCAGTGCGTCTACGTGCGTGCCCGGCTCCGCGAGTTCGCGCCCGCTTACGCCGATCACCCGCTGCGCGTCGGGTTCATATCGCTGATGATCGATCACGGGTTCGTGCTCAACGGACCGCACTGGGACTTCCCGGACTCGCCGCCGCAGGGACTATACATGCGAACTTCCGTGTACCAGAGCGTTCGCGGCTGGGACGATTTTCAGCCCTGGCTCGACCGGATCGTCAACTTCCCGGAGCATGTGGTCGATCGCACGCTGAAACAGATCCCGCGCGCATGGCTGGATGGCGATGAGCCGATCCTCGAGCGGACGCTCGAGCAGTTGCTGGCGCGGCGCCGGCGCGTTCCCGACCTCATCCGTGACTGCGCGCGTGGACGCGTGAACCCGTTCCCCAACTGGAGTTCGTAGCGGCCACTCAGCCGCGCGATAGAATCGCGGCATGGTCCACCCCTGGGTGCTGCACAACGACGAACTGCGCCGCGCCGACGAGCCACTCCTCGCCGCGGGCCAGATCGGCGTTTTGTCCGGCTGGGGCGTGTTCAGCACCGTACGTGTAGCCCGCGGCATCCTGTTCGAGTTTCCGCGCCATTATGCGCGCATGAAGCGTGACGCGGCGCTGATGCACGTGCCGTTTCCCGACGATGAACAGGCGCTCGAGCGCGCGCTCCTGCGCGTTGTGCATGCAAATGGACGGCTCGACTGCACGCTGCGCGTAGCCATCATGCGCAACAAAGGGGGCCTGTGGCAGGCGCCCTCAATCGAACGCAACTACGATCTGATCGCGCTCACCGCCGACCTGCACAACTGGGGCCGCTCCGTTCGTCTCGCGATCGCGCCACACGGGCGTTATGCGCAGTCGAAATTCGCGGCCGCCAAGATCCTGTCGTGGGCATCCAATCTGACGCTCTACGAAGAGGCGCATGAGCGCGGCTTCGACGAGGTCATTCTGCTGAATGAGCGCGGCGAGGTAAGCGAGTGCACTTCAGCCAACATTTTCCTCGTTTGCGGCAACACCGTCTTCACGCCCGCCCTGCGCTCAGGCTGTCTTCCGGGAGTGACGCGCGAAGTGATCCTGCAGTGTATCCACGTTCCGGGCATTGAGGTGCGGGAGAAAGATATTTTGCCCGCGGAACTCGAAACCGCAGATGAGGTATTCATCACCTCGACGACTCGCGACCTGCTGCCCGTGGTCGAGATCGAAGGCATGCATATCCAGCACCGAAGCAATGTTCGCGAGAGGCTGGAAGATGCATTCGGCCGCTATATCGATGAGTACCTTGCTGCCAGAGCACCGGCCCTGCAGGTCTGATTTCTGCAACAAGCCCTCTTGTACAGAGATCACTGCAGGCGTAAACTGACACCGATGACGGTCACGTGCCCGCGTTGTGGATCGGCCCGAATCCGCGAATCCTTCGTTTACAGCTTCGGAGAGCAGATCGCGAAGTGGCTGGGATTCCTGAAGCTCCGCTGTCGTGACTGTGACGAGCGCTTCACGCACCAGATCTGGGATACGCGGAATATACTTTATGCCCGCTGCCCGCGATGTTATCGGCTCGACCTCACGCGCTGGGACATCGGCCACTACCGTGTCGGCGCGTTCTCACGCTTTCTGCTGAAGGTCGGAGCTCGGCCGCATCGCTGCGAGGCATGCCGGTGTAACTTCGTCGGCTTCCGGCCCGCGAAACTGCAGTACAAGCGGCCCGAGCCTCAGTCAGCTCCGTTACATGTTTCGCGAGTCCGCTAGCGTAAGCCTCAGCCTTCCGGGGCTGTCAACCTCCCAGGATTCCGTCAGGGTCATGCCTGCTGGAGCTGGACGCTATGTCATGCCCGACTGCCCACCTGTTATGCTGGCGCTCATCACGCCATGCGTATCTTTCTTGCTCTGATCTCGGGCGCGTGTCTTGCGCACGCGGCGGATCTTTCACTGGATGCCGCCAAAGCGGAAGCAACTCGCCTCATTGACGGCCGCCGCCAACTCACGCAGCAGGTCGTCGACACAATCTTCAGCATCAGCGAGCTCGGTTTCCAGGAGCATGAGACCGCCGATTATATCTGCGACCTGCTCCGGCGCGAGGGCTTCGACATCAAGCGCGGCGTCGCCGGAATGCCGACCGCGTTTATCGCAAGCTGGGGTTCCGGCAAGCCCGTCGTGGGTCTGATGGCCGACATCGACGGACTTCCGCAGACTTCCCAGAAGCCCGGGGTGGCCTGGCACTCGCCGCTCATTCCCGACGGTCCGGGCCATGGCGAGGGTCACAATGCCGGACAGGCGGTTCTCATCTCCGCCGCGCTCGCCGTCAAATCCGTCATGCAGGAGCACAAGCTGGCCGGCACAATCCGGATCTATCCCGGGGTCGCCGAAGAACTCCTCGCCAGCCGCAATTACATGGTACGCGCCGGCCTGTTCACGGATCTTGACGTGATGCTCAGCACACACGTCGCCAGCTCGTTCACCACAGCATGGGGGCCATCCGGCACAGGTCTGGTTTCCACCCAGTACACCTTCGAAGGCAAGAGCGCCCACGGCGCTTCGGCGTGGAATGGACGAAGCGCTCTCGATGCCGTCGAACTGATGAACGTGGCGTGGAATTACCGTCGCGAGCACCTTCGTCCCGACCAGCGCTCGCATTATGTGATCACCAACGGCGGCGACCAGCCCAACGTCGTGCCGCCGGTCGCCACCGTCTGGTACTTCTTTCGCGAGTGGGACTACCAGCGCATCCGCGACCTGCACGCGACGGCGACTCGCATCGCACAGGCCGCAGCCATGATGACCGATACGAAGGTGAGCGAACGGATTCTCGCCGCTACCTGGCCCGCCCATTTCAACCGTCCGCTCGCCGAAGCGCTGCAAAGTAACATCGAGCGCGTCGGCATGCCCGAATGGTCCGAATCCGACCAGACACTGGCGCGCGCGGCCCAGAAGGAGCTGGGCAGCAAAGAGAGCGGACTGGAAATGAAGGTGCCGCCGCTGAAGCCGCCGGCGGATCGCTCCTCGAATGCGGGTTCGGATGATATCGCGGAGGTGAGCTGGAACGTACCGACCGTGAACCTCCGGTATCCGGCAAATATCCCGGGCATGATCGGACATCACTGGTCGAGCGGAATTGCCATGGCCACGCCGATCGCGCACAAGGGCGCGGCCGCCGGTGCGAAGGCGATGGCCATGACGATGCTCGATGTCCTGCTCCTCCCCGACCTCGTGGCCGGCGCTCGCACGTACTTCGAACAGCAGACGAAAGAGACGAAATGGGTGTCGCTCGTGCCGGAGGGAACCACGGCGCCGATCGAGCTCAACAAAGAGCGGATGGAGCGGTTCCGCCCAGCGCTTCGAAAGCTCAGGTACGACCCCACGCGCTACCGCACGTACCTCGAGCAGCTCGGCATCACGTACCCAACACTGAAGTGATCACTAACGTGCATTACTGCAAGTCCAACCCGGGGCAGGCTTCAGCCTGCCGGATAATATTCCTTGAAAGCTCGTGAACGACACATATCTGAACTGGGTGATTGAAAACACCCGCACCAGGTGGTGGCACGACTCGGCGGATTCCGCCGAGCTCGATCTCGGCCTGCAACGTGGCGCCGTAGGCGTCACTACCAATCCGTTCCTGACCAACCTCGCCGTCCGCAGGAACCGCGCCATGTGGTCGCCGGCGGTTGACGAGGTGCTCGCGCGCAATCTCCCGCCTGAGCCGAAGGCCGAAGCTCTCATGAACATCGCGGTCACACGCGCGGCGGAAAAACTCCGGCCCGAGTACGACCGCACTCGCGGGGCGTCCGGCTTCGTCTGCGCACAGGTGAACCCACTGCGCGCGGGCAACCGCGACTGCATGTACGCGATGGCGAAACGCTTTCACGCCTGGGCGCCGAACATCGCGGT
>DASSSG010000063.1:0-2973 GCA_035708545.1 Bryobacteraceae bacterium
TTTGTATTCGGAATGAACCGAACGAGCGTGGCTCACGCTGCGCTGATCATCGGGATCACGCCGGTGCTGGTTCTGATCATCGCGGCCGCGACAGGCCTCGAGAGACTCAGTGTTGCACGGCTGTCCGGCATGTTCATCGCGCTGAGTGGCGTCGCGCTCCTCGAGACGGGAGCGGGCAAGGCGAACGCCGCGACTCTCGCCGGCGATTTCTGGATATTCCTGGGAGCGACCACGTTCGCTCTGTTCACGGTCGGCGGCAAGCGCGTAGCGCATGCGTTCACGAGCGTCACTCTGAATACCTTCGCTTATGTCGCTTCCGCCATACTGCTGCTGCCGATCACGATCTGGCAGACGGTATCGTTCCCGTTCGCAAACGTGAGTTCGGCCGCGTGGGCGAGTGTTCTTTACATGGCGCTGGTCGCTTCCGTCCTCTGTTACCTGATCTACTATCACGCCCTGACGTGCATTCCCGCTTCGCGGGTGGCGGCCTTCTCATATGTGCAGCCGCTGCTTGCGACCGTGCTCGCCATTCCCACGCTCGGCGAACGCCCGACAACTGCGCTCGTTGCCGGCGGCGCGCTGGTCCTGGCGGGAGTGATCATGGCGGAACGGCTCTGAGCGATGGCGGGCGTTCGCGCGCTGCTCCAGCGGAACCGCAACTACCGCTGGCTCTGGACCGGGCAGCTGGTGACGGAGATCGGCGACCATTTCAACAACATCGCCGTGTTCAGTCTGGCATACGCGATGACCCAGAACGGCATCGTCGTGAGCGGCGTGATGATCGCTCGAGCGGCTCCGGTGCTGCTGGCCGGACCGGTCGCCGGTGTGCTGCTGGACCGCATGGACCGCAGGCGCATCATGATCGCCAGCGATCTGATACGGGCGGTGCTGGCGCTGGGTTTCATGCTCGCCGTGAGCCGGCACAGCACGCCGCTGCTGTACCTGCTGAGCGCGCTGCTGATGTTCGCATCTCCGTTCTTCACGAGCGGCCGCGCCTCTATCCTGCCGCGCATCACCTCGCCAGAGGAGCTGCACGCCGCGAATTCGGTTACGCAGACCACGCAATGGATCACGACGACCCTGGGCGCCTTCTTCGGCGGCATCAGCGTGGCCTGGCTCGGCTATCACTGGGCTTTCGTACTGAATTCACTGTCGTTTGTGTTTTCGGCGTGGTGTGTGTCCCGGCTGCGGCCGCCGCGAGGCGGCTTCCGCGCTCACCGCGAAGCCATGAACGAAAGCAACGTAGTGCGCCCATGGCATGAATATCGCGAAGGCCTCGCGTATATGCTGTCGGTGCCGCTGCTGACAGCGATAGCGACCGTACATACAGGATGGGCGACCGGCGGCGGCGCGGCGCAGGTGCTCTTCACGTTATTCGGCGAGCAGGTGTTTGGACGTGGTCCGCGCGGCATCGGCGAGGTCTGGGGCTGTGCGGGTCTCGGGCTCATCGCCGGCGGAATGGTCGGCCATCGCATCGGCCCGAAGCTGACTTTCCTCGCGTATCGCTGGACCATCGGTATCGTCTACGTCATCCATGGCGCGGCATACGTGATGTTCAGCCAGATGCAGAACTACGCGCTTGCGCTGTTTTTCATCGGGCTTTCGCGGGCGGCGGTTGCCGTCAGCTCGGTGCTGAACTATACGCAGGTGGTCCGCCATGTCCCGGATCATTTCCGCGGCCGCGTGTTTGCCACCCTCGAGACGCTGACGTGGGCGGTGATGATGCTGTCGCTGGCGGGCGCCGGTGTTGCATCCGAACACCACAGTCCCCGGGTGATCGGCGCCTGGTCAGGCGTGCTGAGCTCCACGACGGCGCTGTTCTGGGCGTGGGCGAATATCGCGCGCCGGATGCCCGAGCCGCCGGACTTCAGGCACGCCGAGGATGTGGAGGTCCATGGAGAAGTGACGCGCTGAGATCACAGAGCCCGCGGTGCGGTATGATACGCACCCATGCACGCCGCCGCAGGACCGCGCGTTGTCGAGCTGAGCGGAAAGCTGCACGAGCTAGCGATGCCGGCTGTCTGTATCAACTGCGGCGGCACGGCGAGTCAGCGCTTCCATATCGAAAAGATCTTCGAACACGAACACGACGAGAGCCCAACCACGTTCAGCCTCAGGCGCATTGCAGTGCCGTTCTGCCCGTTGTGCCTTGACACGCACCGCCGCGAGCTGCGGGTCGTCCCGCCGCTTGCGCGCATCAGAATGATGTACAACTCGGGCGCGATGTGGACCGCGACGGTTCTGGCGATCATCGCCGTGGTTCTTCTGACGCGGGGTGGCATGCTTCCGATCGCGATCGCTGCGTTCCTGCTGCTGGTCGCGGCCGTTTGCGCGCTCATCGCCTTTTATCAGACGAGGTACCTCGCCGTTCCCCCGGCGACGAGCGTCAGCAGCGCGTTTGGTTTCGGAGGCGAGGTATCAGGCATGTTCGAGCCGGAGCGCCGCGTGCTCACTCTGCGGAACGCGCAGTTCGCGGAAGCATTCGTTGCGGTGAATCACGAACGCATCTGGGATCCGGCGAGCCCTCAGGCGCAGCATGCCGCCACGAAACGATCGTTTGCCACTGCGGTGTTCGTGGTCATCGCCATCGCGGCCGTGGCGTGGGGGATTTACGACGAATACTTCTCCGACTAGTCTGGTGTCCCCCGTTATTCTTTGACAACCGCGCACCCTTACGGTCGCGGATCAGAAACCACCCTTCCGAAGCCGCGCGCATTAGCAAGTTGGGAATGATTCCAGCGGCTCATACCCACAGATGAAAGTCGCCCACGAACCGGCATCGCTGCGCCTACACGTTGCGTTTCCGAGCCGCGACCGTCACGGGAGCGGACAACGAGATGGCGACTTTCAGCAGGCGGTATCCGGGACGGCAGACTGGCCGTCACCAGCCGATGCGGCGGCGCAGGCCGATGATCTGCGCGATGTGGTGCCGGCCGTGCCAGGCATAGACAGCCAGATTCTGATCGAGCGTGA
>DASSSG010000064.1:0-3154 GCA_035708545.1 Bryobacteraceae bacterium
TGGACCGTCTCTGGCGCCAACGCCATCATCGCTCTGCGCTGCGCCAAACTCAGCGGGCGTCTCGAGGATTTCTGGGAACGTCGCTCACAACGGGTCGAGGCTGCCGCGTGATTTCACCTCACAATTCTGAACTGCACCCTGCCAGAAGTCGGGCGTGGCGATCACGACGGCGTCGATCTCCTTCGCCGTGACGGCATCTTCCCATGACTTCGTGAACAGGACCTTGTCGTTCTTCAGCGCTCGCTTCGCGCGCGCCATGTTCCCGTCATACAGATCGGCGATTCGTCGAATCTCGACGCCGTTGATTTTCTGGAACTCTTCCAGAAGATAGATGCCGCGGGTCCCGACGCCGACGACGGCGACGCCGATCGTGTCGTTCGGACTGCGCTGGGCGAGCACGCCGGGCGCCGCGGCGACCGATGTGGTGAAGCCGGCGAGGAAGTCGCGTCGAGGCAGGAATTGGTTGTTCATACTCCTTCATCATGCAGGCGCGCTGCGGCCTCGTGCAAGAAGCCGCATCACGTCCAGTAGCCGCGGTCCAGACTCCGATACTGCACTGCTTCGGCGATGTGCTTTGCCGCGACACTCTCCGCCGCCGCGAGGTCGGCGATTGTCCTTGCGACCTTGAGTATCCGATCGTGTGCGCGCGCCGACAGGCTCATGCGGCGCATCGCCATTTCGAGCGTCCGCTCGCCGGCATCGTCGAGCGCCGCCAGTCTGCGCAGATCCCGCTGCGGAATATAGGCGTTACAGAAACCGCGCCGCTGCTGCAGTGCGCGAGCCGCCTCCACGCGCTCGCGCATCTCCACCGAAGTGACGCCTTTCTCGTTCGAGCGCAGCTCCTTCCACGGCACCGCCGGCACTTCGATGTGCAGGTCGATCCGGTCGAGCAGCGGTCCGCTGATCCGCCCGAGATACCGCTGGATCTCCGCGCCCGTGCAGCGGCATTCGCGCGTGGTGTCGCCGTAGAAACCGCACTTGCACGGATTCATCGCCGCGATCAGCATGAAACGCGCGGGGAAGGTCAACGTCATGTTGGACCGCGCCAGCGTCACTGCGCTCTCCTCGAGCGGCTGCCGCAGCTGCTCGAGCACGTTGCGCGGGAACTCGGGCAGCTCGTCGAGAAACAAGACCCCGTTATGCGCGAGGCTCACTTCGCCTGGTCTGGGCATTCCCGATCCGCCGCCAATCAGCCCTGCATCCGACACCGTGTGATGCGGCGCTCGGAACGGCCGCTCGGCCAGTAGTCCTGTGCCGGGCGGCAGCACGCCGGCGACGCTGTGAATCTGCGTGGTTTCGAGCGCCTCAGGGAAAGTCAGCGGCGGCAGAATGCCCGCGAACCGCCGCGCGAGCATCGTCTTGCCCGATCCAGGCGGGCCGACCATCAGCACGTTGTGGAAGCCTGCTGCCGCCACCTCCAGCGCCCGTTTGGCCGTCGTCTGCCCGCGCACATCCTGAAAGTCCGGCACACGCGTGCCGGCGAGCTGCGGGGTCTGTGCGCCGGCCCGGGCAGGTTCGAACCGGGCAGGCTCGTTCAGCAGCCCGACGACCTCTCCAAGGTGCCGCAACCCGTACACGCGCACACCTTCGGCCACGGCCGCTTCCGCCGCATTCTCGGCAGGCACAACGAGCTTGGGAATCCCCTGTGTGCGCGCGCATGCGGCGACCGACAGCGCACCACGGACCGGCCGCAGCGAGCCATCGAGAGACAGCTCGCCGACGAACAGGCAGTCCTCCGCGCCTCCGACGACACCCATGGCGCCGAGAATGCCCATCGCCATTGGCAGATCGAAACCGGCGCCTTCTTTGCGCACGTTGGCAGGCGCGAGATTGATCGTGACGCTCTTGTTCGGATACCCGAACCCAGAATTGAGCATCGCCGACCGGATCCGTTCACGGCTCTCGCGGATAGCCGTGTCAGGCATGCCGACAGTGACAAAATCCCGCGCCGTCCCGCCGGGATACATGTCGACCTCGACGTCGATCAGATGCGCATTGATACCGTAAACGGCCGCACTCCGGGTTCGATAGAGGGCCACAGTAGAGGAGTGGCCGTGTCCGGGATTATTTCTCAGGCTCTACGCGGAAAGTGCGGGCGCTTTCGGCCGTCTGCTTGCCCACGGTATCGGTGAGAGTAACGACAAGCGTGTACTCGCCGGGCGCGACCTTCTTGTCCAGAGTAATGCTGAAGGTCGCCGTAACAAAGCGCTTCGGATAAAATCCCTCGTCCGAATCGGCAGCGGCCTGCGGCTGCGAGAACACTTTCTTGCCGGCCGGGTCCTGCAGCGCCAGGCCGTACCGCACGTCGTAGCGGTTCCGTTCGCCGAATTTATAGCCGGTGACGTCAAAGCGCGCCCACACGACATCTCCTGGCCGATACGTAGCCGGCTCGGGCAACGCAGCTCTGTCGTTCTCAGAGCGCAGGAATCCGAAGTTCGCTATACCCAGGGCCTCGGCCCGGGGCACAGCGGCGCCTTCGACTCGGAACTGCTGCTCGCCGCGCACGGTCTTTCCCGAGACTTTATCTTCGAGCGCGATCACGATGGTGTACATGCCCGGCTCGGGCACAGGCGGGACCTGCACGTTGTACCGCACCTTCGGCATCCAGTCTTTGTCCTCGGGCGCGAGCTCGACCTTGAGATTGCCCCTGACGGTTTCCGCGATCGGCCGCTTCGCCGGATCGAGCGCGTCGATCGTCCAGGTTAATTCGACTTCACGATCCTCGCCGCGCGCGCTGAAACCGGCAACCCGAAAACTCATGTAGACCGTCCGCCCGGCTGCAAACACTGGAACCGGCACGGGCTGCCCGTCCTCGGAGTGCCGAAGCGTCAGCTCGGTGATCGAAAGATTGGCGGGCGCTGCCGCGGCCATGGCCATAAACAGCAGCACACCGGCTGTCCAGGCGTAACGCACTGTACCTTTCCGAGCCCTCAGATGCGTACTCTAGTAGAGAGAGACGCAAACCACAATGCGGCGTGTTGCACTTTCCTGCCTGCTGCTGGCGATTTCGCTTCAGGCACAATCCGAACACCCGATTTCCGGCCGGCGCATTGCGCCTGTCATGGGCGTCGGCGGTGTCGAGTGGATGGAGCGCTCCGAGCGGGAAATGCAGGAGATGCCCGAAACCGCGCTGGACGCCATCGGGATCAAACCG
>DASSSG010000065.1:0-5444 GCA_035708545.1 Bryobacteraceae bacterium
ACATCGCCTACGCGGGGAACCTCGGGCGTCATCTCGGCCAGACGCGACAAATCAACACCGTTCCGTACGGCGCGCAGTTCCGGCCGGAGAACGCCGATCCCACGAACCCAGGCACGCCCGTGCCGGACAATTTTTTCCGCCCGTATGTCGGCTACGGGAACCTGCCGTATCTCGAGTTCTCCGGCACGTCCAGCTACCATTCGCTTCAGTCCCAGGTGAATCGCAGATTCTCGAAAGGCCTGCAGTTCGGAGTCGCCTGGACCTGGTCGAAGGCGATGAACTATGGCGACAGCTACGACAGCGGCATCGCAGTGTATAACAACCCGCGATTCTGGAACTACGGCCCTGGAGGATACGACCGAACCCACACGCTGGTCGGCAACTGGGTCTGGCAGATTCCGAAAGGCAGCCGTATCTGGGACAGCGTGCTGACGCGCCTGGTCCTCGATAACTGGCAGTTTTCGGGGATCTGTGCGTTTGTGAGCGGATCGCCGCAGGGCATCAGCCTGAGCCTTGCCGATTCGGCGAACCTCACCGGTGGCGGCGACGGCAATACGGTGGTAAAGACCGGCAGTGCCGTACTGAGCAAGAGCCAGCGGACGTTCAATCGGTTCTTCGATACCAGCGTGTTCGCAAGGCCGGCCAAATTCGAACGCGGCAGCGGGTCGGGCGCCAGCCGATACGCCTATCGCGGCCCCGGGGTGAACAACTGGGATCTCACGTTCTTCAAGAATGTTCCGCTGCGCGAGAAACTCACGTTCCAGTTCCGCTGGGAAATGTACAACGCTTTCAACCATACGCAGTTTGATGCCGTCGACAATTCCGCGCGCTTCGACGCTTCGGGCAACCTCATCAACACCCGGTTCGGGCAGATCACCGGCTCCCGCGACGCGCGGATCCAACAGATGTCTTTACGCCTTCAGTTCTGAGGAGCTGAAAGAACGGTATGGCAAGCCACCGAACGATCCGTGTTGCTTGTTTTTTCCTTGGCGGTGTGCACCTGCTCGCGGCCGATGCCACTACGATCTCCAGTCCGAGCGGGCGGGTTCAAATCAGCGTCTCGGTCGCCGGCGGACACCTGAGCTACAGCGTGAGCTTTCAGAGGCAGCCGGTAATCGAGACGTCGCGCATGGGCATCGTCGTCGACGGCGTCGATCTCGGAGACGGCGCGGTACCCCGCAGGACGGAGCGCTACCGCCACGACGAAACCTACCGCTGGTACGGCGTCCACTCGACCGCCCGCGATCACGCAAACGGCGCTAAGATCCACGTTCGGCACGAAAAGAGCGGCGTTGCCTATACGGTTGACGTGCGCGCGTATGACGACGGTGTCGCATTCCGGTCCCTCGTACCCGGCGGTGGGGGTAAGCGCCGGGTGCCGGACGAGGCGACCTCCTTTCGGCTCCCTGCTGGCAGCACAGTTTGGTATCACGATTTCGAGGGCCATTACGAAGGAGCGCATACGAAGCGCGGAATCGAAGAGGTTCCGGCGGGTGCCTGGGCTGCGCCGCCGCTTACCTTCCGCCTGCCGGCCGGCGCCTACGGCTCGCTGACCGAAGGAGCGCTGTTCCGCTACAGCGGCATGGGACTGCAGGCCGACGGAGAACGCGGCTTTATCTTGCGGCTCGGTCACAGTCATCCCGCGTCCTATCCATTCCGGCTGCGGTACAAGGACGATATCGAGCGGATGAAGGAGCCGGCCTCGATCGAAGGCGACATCGCGACACCGTGGCGTATCGTGATCGCCGGCTCGGACCTGAACGTGCTTGTCAATGCGGACATCGTGCACGCCGTCGCGCCTCCGCCGGATCTGAAATATTTCCCGAAAGGCATCCGCACGTCGTGGATCAGGCCGGGCCGTGCCGTATGGAAGTATCTCGATGGCGGAGAAAACACGCTCGAGGAGATGCGGAACTTCTCGAACCTCGCCTCCAGACTCGGCTTCGAATACAACGTCATCGAAGGCTTTTGGCAGCGCTGGACGCCCGAGGAACTCAAGGGGCTGGTCGAGTATTCGGGGCAGCGTGGCGTCGCGATCATTCTCTGGAAGCACAGCCGGGACCTGCGGGATCCGGTGAAACGGCGCGCGTTCTTTGAGATGTGCCGCAACGCGGGCGTTGCAGGAGCGAAGATCGACTTCTTCGACCACGAGCACAAGGAAGTCGTTGAGTTATACGAGGCCTGCCTGCGGGACGCGGCGGAGTTCCAGCAGGTAGTCAACTTCCACGGAGCCAGCAAGCCCGCAGGTGAATCGCGCACGTGGCCAAACGAGTTGACCCGCGAAGCTGTCCGAGGAATGGAAGCGCGCAGGATTCCCCGTGCCGCGCATGATGCAACGCTGCCGTTCACGCGAATGCTCGCCGGTCATGCGGACTACACGCCAATGGTCTTCAGTGAACGCCGCAACGATACAACCTGGGCGCACCAGATCGCGACCGCCGTCAGTTTTACCTCGCCGCTGCTTGTCTACGGCGGCCATCCGCGGAGCATTCTCGAGAACGCGGCAGTCGATCTCATCAAGTCGATTCCAACTGTCTGGGATGAGACGCGCGTTCTGCCCGGCTCCGAGATCGGCGAAGTTTCGGCACTCGCCCGCCGCAAAGGAGACGCCTGGTTCGTAGCCGTCATGAACGGCCCGGCGGCGAAGAACCTGGACCTCCGGCTCTCGTTCCTGGGCGCGGGTAAGTACGACACCATGCTGGTTGGCGACAGCGCGGAGAGTCCCGCGGCAGTCCGGGTCGAGAAGGCGGTACACGCGCGCGGCGATTCGGTGAAACTCGCGCTGGCTGCCGGAGGCGGTTTCGTTGCCAGATTCACACAGTCCAGTTCCACGCGGTCGCGAAAGGAGTCCGAATGATCCGCAGATATCTCCTGTGCGCGGCGTGCCTTTCGTCCGTGGCGCTTTCCCAGCCGGCCGCCGACACCTCAGCCGCCACCGCCAACGCTCTCCGCCGTTTCGACGACGTCAAGTTCGGGATGTTCATCCACTGGGGTCTGTACGCCATACCGGCCGGCGAGTGGAAGGGCAGGTACGTCCGCGGTATCGGTGAATGGATCATGTTCCGCGAGAAGATTCCCGTCGCCGAGTACGAGCAACTCGCCCGTCAGTTCAATCCCGTGAAGTTCGACGCCGATGCATGGGCGCAACTCGCTCAGGACGCGGGCATGAGGTACATGGTCATCACCTCGAAGCATCACGACGGGTTCGCCATGTTCGGGTCGAAGGCTTCGAAATACAACATTGTCGACGCGACGCCCTGGGGCAGGGATCCGATGAAGCCGCTCTCTGCCGCCTGTGCACGCCGCGGCATCGGCTTCGGATTCTATTACTCGCAGGACCAGGACTGGCATGAAGCGGGCGGTCGCGGCAACAACTGGGATTTCCCGGAAAAACGGGATTCACAGCCTTATCTGACCGGCAAAGTCATTCCCCAGCTGAAGGAACTGCTGACGGGCTACGGAAAACTCGCGCTGATCTGGTTTGACACTCCGGGCCTGCTGAGTGAGCAGCAGGTTACTGAGTTGCGTACTCTCGTCAAATCAGCACAACCGTCATGTCTCATCAACAGCCGGATTGGACATAACAGGCACGACTACACGCAGACCGGCGATAACGCGATCCCGATCCAGGTCTATACACAGGATGGCAAGTTCGAGGTGCCCGCGACTCTCAACGACACCTGGGGCTACAAGAAAAACGATCAGAACTGGAAGGAGCCGCGTGACCTGATCGCCAAACTGGCCGATATCGTCAGCAAAGGCGGCAACTACCTCCTGAATGTCGGGCCGACGGCGGAAGGCGTGATTCCGCCGGCCAGCCAGCAAATCCTGCGCACCATCGGCAAGTGGCTCCGGGTGAACGGCGAATCAATCTACGGCACGTCTCCGAGCCCGTTCTTCTTTCCCGACATTACCTGGCGAGCCACCGTCAAGCCGGGCAAGCTCTACATCCACATTCTGAACTGGCCCGGAACGAAGTTCCGCTTCGAGGGTCTCGAGAGCCGCGTCAGGAGAGCGTACTTCCTTGCCAATAAGGCCGCCGTGCCCTTCACGGTTGCGGGCAAAGCGCTGGAGTTCAGGCTGCCGGAACGGCCCGTGGACCCGTTTGACACCGTGATCGTTGTCGAGTTCGACGGGAACGAGCCGCGCGTCGCGCCCGAGAATCGCGCCGGCCAGGTACCCGCCCGCGTTGACCTGTATTCCTGGATTGCACGGCTGCGCGGTGAAGAGATCCGTTATGACTGGAACACGCAGAGCGCGACGAATTTCAGACGCTTCGAGCGCGAGACGAACTCACTGTGGTGGTACCCATACAAGAGCCTCGAAGGCGACTTCGACGTGGAGGTCACCTATTCGTGCCCTGATGCCCAGGCGGGCAGCAGCGTCAGACTTGCCGCTGTGCAGCGCGGCCGGCCGCCTGCGAGCACCGTCGCGGGCGCTGTCGAAGGTACACGCGGCGCATTCGTTACGAAGAAGCTCGCTGGCAGGCTCACGGTCGCGCGCGACACCGAGTACATCAGCTTCGAACTGACGAGCGATGACAAGTCCGCTCCGCTGCAACTGCGCAGGATCACGCTCAGTCGCGTCAGGTAAGCGGGTTTCGCACAGCTGCAGCAACGATTACGACTGCGTCGGTTTCTGCGCTGCAGGAGCACGGCGGGGCAATGCAGCGCCTCTCTTCGTCATGAATACAGGCGCTGCTGACGCGCGACGATGCGCAGGAACGCCGGCGGCCGGCGCCGGCCGTGGCGCAGATCATCGGCGGTTCCTGACGCGGCGTGTTTACGGATTGCCGCGCGGCTGCCGCTGGATAGATGTAACCCCCGTCAGCCGATCGGCCTCCGCGGATCCCTTCACCGTCACCATCATGAATCCTGACCCGGTGCTCGGATCTGCGCTGGCCGCGGCGCTCGACGCGAACTGATCGCGCGCCATCTGGTTCGCTGCGGAGTCGAGCAGGTAGATCGTTCCGCGCGAGTATACGGCGAATGAAGTTGTCGTGGGTTTCACCTGGCAATCCCGGTATTTCTCGCGCACCGAGGTCATGGCTCCAGCCATTTCGCGGGCGCGTGTGGATTCACCGGAGGCCGCGCTCGTAGTCGTGCCCGCTGTAACGCTGGTATCGGAGGCACTGGCGGTCGTTCGCGGCAGGTCGGAACCGGTCTGGGTGGCGCTGCGCGACCGCTCGCCCGTTTGCGCGCTGGCCGTGGCGGAGACATCTGTGCTGGAGGTGGACCGAGAGGTTTCGGTGCTCCGAACGCGGGCCGTTTCCGATGCGCGCGTGGTTGCGGCGGTATCCGTCGAGCGTGAGGTGTCCGTGCGCGTGCCTGCGCTTGCCGGCGCATCCGGTTGCGTCCTCGAAGTCGTGCTCGATGTCGTTGAAGTGGTGCTTGAGACGGAGCCGGTAGATGTCGGCGACGTATGCATGCTTGTCATCGACGAGC